>JAJYOS010000195.1 GCA_021796055.1 Bacteroidota bacterium | reverse complement strand
CACTTAATGCGGTATGCTCGTCGGGAGACACGAGGAAATTGGAAGCATCTCCGAGAATAGATTCGGCGGCCACCCTGTATTCCGGTACCACGTAGAATATATCGCTGAGAATTTCGAACTTGGGCAGTCCGCGGATCTCGCCGCGCGCCAGCGCTTTCGCTCCGTCCGGGACCCCTTCGAGATGCTCAACAAGCCCATTGAGAAAATCTATTCTCGCGTCGTTGGCCTGAATGACATCTCTTTGCTTCTGTGCGACCGCTTTCTTCCGTTCGATCTCGCTGAACAACTCTTCTCTGTGGAGTTCCAGGTCGCTGAGTTTTGCCTTCTCATTTTCAATTTCAGACGAATACTTTTCTTTTTCGGCCCTCGATGATCCCAGGCGTGCTTGAAGCTGCCCACGCTCTTCCTCTACCTGGCTCTTTCGCGCCAGAAGTTCTTCGCTGTGGGACCGGACTCTCTCGAGGCGGGCGTGAGCCCTTTCCCTTTCGTTTTGTCTCAGTGCGAGATCGTTCAATATCTTTATCAGGGACTCGTGGCTCGAGTTCGACTTTTCTCTCGCAGAGAAGAGCTGCTGTTCGAATTTCGTGAAACTTTCCTGCTCGGCGGAGAGGGTCATGGACAAATTCTTCTCTTCTTTCCCGGTTTCCAGCAGGCTGAGCTTCAGTTCCTCAATCTGAGATGCAAGTGTCCTGTTCCTGTTTGCGAGATCGACCTTGCGGCCCTCCATCGCGCTGATGTTTTCGGAGAGTCCCCGTCTGCGTTCCATCAAAACCGCGGTTTCTTCCTCGACGCCGTGAAGCAGGGCCTGCTTTTCCGACTTCTGCAGGCGCACGGCCGACAGGCTCTCCTCCACCTCCCCTATCTCGGAGTGGATGAGCCTGAGAAGCTCCTCTTCGTGGGAAAGTCTGCTGAGTGCGTCGGCCTTCTCGGTTTCATTCACCGACAGGCTTTCCTTCAACGGGCCTACCTTGCCGATGATGGAATGATATTCCGAAAACAGGTACTGGCGTTCGAGCGAACCAAGCTCGTCCACAAAACGTTTGTATTGCTCCGCCTTTTTGGCCTGCCTCTCGAGTGAATTGACCTTCTTCTCTATTTCCGCAATCAGGTCGTTTACGCGGAGAAGGTCCCGCTGCACGTCGTCGAGTTTGCCGAGCGCCGCTCGTCGCCTCGCTTTGTACTTCGTGACTCCCGATGCCTCCTCGAACATCTTCCTTCGCTCATCCGTGTTTTCCCGGAGAATGTCCTCGACCATCTTCAGCTCTATCACCGAATATGCCGTGGCCGCCATCCCGGAATCCATCAGCATATCCTGGATATCCTTCAAGCGACATTGATTCCTGTTTATGAAATACTCGCTCTCTCCGGACCGGAAGACACGGCGGGTAATGCTGACTTCGGAGTAATCGATCGGAAGCAGTCCCTTGTCGTTCTTGATGGTGATTGTGACTTCAGCCATTCCGAGAGGCTTCCGGTTCTTTGCTCCGTTGAATATCACGTTTTCCATCGAATCGCTTCTGAGCATGCTTGTCCGCTGTTCTCCGAGCACCCAGCGAATCGAATCGAGCACGTTCGTCTTCCCGCACCCGTTCGGTCCAACTACGGCAGTAATTCCCCCATTGAAAGTCAGTTCAGTCTTTATGGCAAATGACTTGAATCCAAGCAGTTCTAGCTTCGAAAGGAACATCTATGTTACTCTATTCTCGACGATGAATTTATAAAAGAACTTGGCATACGGGATCACTCCATCAGTGCCGTTGAAATAGAATGTTACAAGTACAATCAGGGCAACGAGTATCACTGAGCCTACAATCCCGACGCGAACCGTAGGGAGATCGTAAATCACTCCTATGCCATGGAACAGCCTGAACAAACTCAGCAGGAATAGTGCAACAAGGATGACGGATGCCGCCCACACAAACCTCGGATCGCCAAGCAGCCTGAACAGAATCATGTCCGCAAGGATCAGAACCGCCATAGGAAGCATCGACCACGTGGCAACGGTGAAGGCACTCACCATCTGGATCCTGATCTTGACAGGGTACGAAAGCAATTTTATTATGAGAGTCACCAGGATAATCAGCACCATGATTAGAATCGTAAAAGCAATTATGAAGTTCACCGGATGCCAGATCAGGTAGTCCACCTTGATTTTCAGGAAGTCGCTCGGTATCAGCAGCCCGAGAAGTCTGTCGAAGACGTAATTGTCGCGAAAGGCATAGAACAAACTCGACAGGTAAATGGAAATTCCCGCCGATACAAGGAGCAGCACGGTCGAAGTCTGAAAAGCGGAGATCATGCGCTGGTCCCGGATGTCCGCAAAAAAGTTGTACGGCCTGAAGATGGCACGGGTCGCGCTCTCCCTGAACCACCGCCTGCTGTAGTGAAGATATGTAATGAGAACGAGCAGCAGCGTGGACAGGATCACGTAAATAATCGGAGGAGTGTCGGAGTAGTTCCCGATCGGAAGCGTCGGCAAAGTCTCGTCGTTGAAGAGCGCCCTGACCGCGGCAAAAGCCGGTCTCTTCTCCCTCCAGTAACTCACGAGGCCGTACGTATAAAGGTATGGATGACTGTTTTGCAGCAAATGCGGAACCTCGCCCTCCCAATCAGCGAAACTGTTGACAGAGATTCCGGCAAATCCTCCATTCTCGATCGACTCAAACGCATCCACCAGGTATCTCGCCTGGTGCTCCAGGGAAAACGGGTCCGAATAACCGTTGTGGTTCCCGATCTCGGTTTGAGTCCCGACCGACGAAATCCAGTAAGTGTTTTCTCTCGACGAAGCCGAGATCGCGGCGAGGAAGCCTTTTAGCTTGCGGGATGAATTGAACGGCGACAAATCGAGTCCGACAAAATCCGCATCGGTCGAGACGGTATCTGTCATGCCGGTTAAAGGCGTGTAGTAGACAAGCTGGCTGCTCTCGTTGTGCACGAGCGTCGCAACGGCCGATATGTAATCCTGTGTCACTCCGGCAGTCGGATCCAGATTGCTGCCTGCTGAAATTGCTACGACCGCCGGGTGGAGAGAAGTATTTTGAATGACTTCCTGCAAATATCCCTGAAGGGAATTTCGGTACCTGCCGGATTCCAGCACCGACGGTGGCGCGTCAACAAGAGGCATCTCCTCGAAAATCATCAAGCCGAACCGGTCACACAGGTCGAGCAATTCGCGCGATGGAGGGTAATTGACTACCCGGATCGCATTTGCCCCCAGCGTTTTGATTACTGCCACATCCTTCTCGAGCTGTACTTCACTCATCGCGGCACCTACTCCCGGATAGTCAGCCGCGTAATTCACACTCTTTATGAAAATCTGATTGCCGTTGAGGTAGAACTTTCCGCCCGTAACTGCGATCGTCCTGAAACCGATATCCCGCACATATTCGTCAACCAGAGTTTTCCCCCGGTAAATTGAAAATTGAAGTTCGTATAGATTCGGCTGTGAAGGCGACCATAGATTCGGGTTCTGAACCGCCATAGATATGTGGACTTTAACGTTGTGATTCTGCGACAACTCAAAGGCGTCGTCCCCGGATTTCGCCACGATCTTGCCGTTTGCCTTGTCAACGAGCACGGCCTGTGCGATCATCGGCAATGAAGTCGCCGTCGTATCGATTCCGTACCTCGAGTAATCTGATGCGTAAACCACAATTTCACTTTCAACCCCCGCCGAGCCTAACGTCGAACTGAGCGTTGTCCTTACAGTCGGATCGTCAATGTATATCGGAGGCTTCACATTGATATGTGCCTCCCGGAACAGTCCGCGATAACATTTAGGCTGATACGCCAGCTGTTTCAACGGGATAGTGGAAACTGGATTGAGATTGTTGTCGCTAATTACCTCTATTACATTCTCAGCACCCGATTGCAGAAGTCTGTCCGGGATCTTCACACTAATAGCTGAGTATGCCCCGTTGTGAATTGCCACGAACTCATTGTTTATCCGTATCTCAGTAGAAGCGCCCCCGCTGCCCAGTGCAAGACTGAAGACGTTGTGATCAACAAAATCGGCCGGGACGTAAACTCTCTTGCGATATATGACTCTCCCGTCGTAGCTAAAAGTCGAGGGAATAATAATATTGATCCAAGTTTTTCCACCGTCTGTTGAAGCCTTCCATTCACCGTTCAGGTCAATTTTTCCTCTCGTTGAGGTGGTTTGCACGTACTGCAGACCGTGTTCCGACAGCTCCGCCTTCGGATCAGGGGATTGCTGAGCGTAGGAAAAGGGTGAAAACAGGAGAAGAAGAATGAAAACAGCGAAAATGACCGGTCTTGGAAGCTTGAAGGGGGACATTTATTGAGGTTTAACTCCCATTGTCAGTAAATTTAATCAAATTGAGAGGGGAATGCAATCGGCGCGGGAGGGAAATTGGTCTTGATTTAAGCTAGATGAGACTAGAAAGTGTCTTTTGCGCGGCGACTTCTCCGGCCCGTATCATCTCATCAAGTTTGTCGAAATTGGCCCATGTGAACTTTCCCACTTTGGGATGAATCGAGACATCCGCATTAGAGAGTTGGGTCTGGCTAAGGTGGTAGCCAGTGATTTCGGCCGCTCGCATCGCAATCTCGAAGGCCGTACCCAGCGCGGCGTCGCGTTCCAGATCCATGGGAACTTCAACGGCCAGCACTTTTCCGCCGAACAACCGGCGCGCTGCCGCCACCGGCACAACGCTGACCGTGCTGCCGTCAACGAGCAGGTGCTGCGAAATTCGGATCGGGTCCATAAACCCGGGTATTGAAGAGCTTGCTATTACCGAAGGGAGTAACCTTCCCCGATCGAGGATAACCTCTTTGCCGGTTTGCAGATCGGTGGCAACACATGCAAAGGGAACCTCCAGATCGGAGAACCGCACATCGGGCAGCAGATGTCTGAACGCCTCATCCAGAATATCGCTCGAGAAAACCGCACGTGTCGAAGCTGCTTTTACATACAGGAAACGCTTCCCAAGTCCTCTGGCAATCTTCTCGGGGGCATGCAATACGTCCGGATCTTCAGAAAGGATGAAGAACGCCTTAGCATACTTCTCATGGAATGAACTGGATAGAAACTTCCTGACAATCTCCTCGACCTCTACTGCGTCCCGATAGACCGCATACATCGCACCAATTACAGCACCCATGCTGGTACCCGTAATTGCCTTAATGTCTACCCCTTCCCGCTCAAGTACCTTCAGAACACCGATATGAGCCAGCCCTCTCGCGCCACCACCGCCAAGCGCGAGGACAAAACCTGTCTTCTTTGTTCTGATTCTCATTGCTCGGATTTCTCAGGCGTAGTGGTATACATTTTTTCCGGGGGACCCCGTTACCTCTTACTGCCGACTCAGCTTACTCTTTCCACCACGAATTCGGTCAGCCGCAGGAGAGAATCTCTCGATTTTGAATCCGGGATCTCTTCAAGTTCACACCTGGCCATCGAAATAAACTCTTCCGCTTTTTGGTGGGCGCGCCCGATCCCGTCATATTTGTGGGCGAAGTCGATCACTTCGCTTATTCTCGAGCCGCTCTTTCCTTTTTTCAGCAGCTTCAGTACTGACCTGGCAGTTTCTTTCGGCGCATTTTGGAACGCGTAAATCAACGGAAGGGTTATTTTCCTCTCACGAATATCCCCGCCGATCGGTTTGCCCAGCGTCGCTTTCTTCCCTTGATAGTCCAGAATATCGTCCCTGATCTGAAAAGCCATGCCGATGTATTCTCCAAAATCCTTAAGATGTGCGATGGTCGTGCTGTCATTCGTGGCGCTTGTGGCACCAAGCTCACAGCAAGTCGAGATTAGCGATGCGGTCTTGTCGGAAATAATCCTGAAATATGTGGATTCATCCATATCGAACTGACGTGATTTTTGGATCTGGAGCAGCTCACCCTCGCTCATCCTTCGGACAGCGACTGAGCTTATCTTCAGAAATCGGAACTCGTCATTCTCCAGAGAATGGAGCAAGCCTCTCGAGAGGAGATAATCTCCCAACAGAACCGCGACCTTGTTTTTCCAAACCGCATTGATGGATGCGATCCCGCGCCGCTCCTCCGCGTTGTCGACAACATCATCATGTATGAGGGTCGCGGTGTGCAGCATCTCAACGAGTGTTGCCGCCCGGTATGTTCTCCGATTGACTCCGCCGGTAGCCGCGGCAGAAAGGAGAACCAGTATCGGGCGTATCCTCTTTCCCTTCTGGCGGAGCATGTACCGGGTGACAGTGTCCACCAATCCGACGCTTGAACGGACAGCTCGCCTGAATTCTGCATTGAAAGTCTTCAACTCGTCCCGGATAGGGAATGCTATTTCATCGAGTTTCAAGAACGACCTGTAATGATTTACTCAGACGCTTCTTCTTTCGTATGTTTGCTGGACCTGGTGACCTTCACGACAATAATCGATACTTCGTATAGAAGGTAAAGCGGGATTGCCACCATGACCTGGCTGGCGACATCGGGGCCGGGAGTTATCGCGGCGGCCACGAGCAGTATGACAATTACTGCGTGCCTGCGATAGCGTTTCAGAAATTGCTGGTTGATTATGCCGAGCTTCGCGAGGAAAAACGACAGCATGGGAAGTTCGAACACAACTCCGCATGCGAGGATCATTCCGGTGATGAATCCGAAATATGCCTGCACGTCGATTATGTTTTCTATCGACGGTGAACCGAATCCCGAGAAAAACGACAGCGCATTCGGTATCAGGATGTAATAGCCGAATGATCCGCCGAGTAGAAAGAAAAACGAGGAGAAGAAGACGATGGATGATATGTACTTGCGTTCCCTGGGATAGAGAGCCGGCTGGACAAACTTCCAGAACTGGTAGATCGTGTTCGGCAAGCTGACGATGGCGCCCGCTATGAACACAAGCTCCATGTATAGCATCAGCTGGCCGTACGGCTTCAGGTTTTGAATCTTCAGCGGTGGTGTGGCATGTATCGCAGGAGCCAGCAGGAATTTATTGACGATGGCGTCCGCAAAGAAGGCGCAAGCCGCAGTGCCGACGGCTATTCCGACGAGAGACCAGATCAACCGGCTGCGCAGTTCCTCAAGGTGATCCCAGAAGGACATCTCCCTCTGGGCCTCTTCCGGCAGCTCAATATCATGAACTCGCTCGCTCATGAGCTAAGCGGAGAATACTCCCTGGAGAAATCGTAAAGCGGGAACCTGCCGCACAACGCCGCAACGTCCGCTTTCACATCCGAATACACTTTTTCTTTTCCCACGTTTGTGACGACACGATCTATCAGGTCAGCCACGATCGACATCTCGTCTTCGCCGAATCCGCGCGTCGTAACAGCGGGAGTGCCGATCCTTATCCCGCTTGTGACAAGCGGGGACTTATCGTCGAATGGGACCATATTCTTATTCACCGTTATCCCGCTCAATTCCAGTGCCCTTTCGGCGTCTTTGCCGGTCACGTTTTTGCTTCTCAGATCTACGAGTATCAAGTGATTATCAGTGCCGCCCGATACGAGTTCGTAACCCTTTCTTGTCATCTCGTCGGCCAGCCGCTTTGCGTTCGAGACTATTCGTCGTGCGTAAGAGGCGAACGATTCATTGAGTGCCTCCCCGAACGCGACAGCTTTTGCAGCAATCACATGCATCAGGGGACCTCCCTGAATTCCCGGCATCACATTGGAATCCACAATTTCCGACATCATCTTCAGCCTGCCGCTCTTGGGGGCGGTCAAGCCGAAAGGATTTTCGTAGTCTTTCCCTATGAGTATCAGTCCACCCCTGGGACCCCTGAGCGTCTTATGAGTTGTCGAAGTCACGATGTGGCAGTGAGGCAATGGATCGTTCAGGAGCTTCATGGCGATCAAACCGGCAGGATGGGCGATGTCGGCCATCAGGAAGGCACCGACGCTGTCGGCGATCGCACGGAAACTTTTAAAATCGATGTCCCGCGGGTAAGCGCTGGCGCCCACCACTATCATTTTAGGTTTATGCTGAACCGTAAGCCGCTCGACTTCTGCCATATCGATATGTCCCGTGTCCTTGGTCACTCCGTAGGGAACGATATTGAAGAGCTTGCCGCTGAAATTCACTGGAGAGCCGTGTGTCAGGTGACCGCCGTGGGACAAGTTCATCCCGAGAATCGTATCTCCCGGTTTGATAAATGAGAAATATGCGGCCATGTTCGCCTGACTTCCGGCATGAGGCTGGACATTCGCATATTCGGCTCCGAAGAGTTTTTTTACCCTCTCACGCGCTATGTTCTCGGCGACGTCGACAAACTCACAACCGCCGTAGTAACGTTTGCCCGGGTATCCTTCGGCGTATTTGTTCGTGAGCACCGTACCGAGTGCAGCCAGCACCGCCTTGCTGACGAAGTTTTCGGAAGCGATCAGCTCAATGGTTTTGTCCTGTCGTCCTATTTCACCTGCGACAGCTCTGAAGAGTTCCGGGTCGGATTCTTTGAGAATATCGAGAAAATCCATGATGTCCGCCTCTCTTGATGAAAATTAATCAGCGCCCGCTGAGGCTGTGTATCTTGTCCACGCGCACCTTGTGTCGTCCGCCTTCAAAAGATGTTGACAACCACGTGCGGATTATTTTTTCGGCTGTACCCCAATCGAGCAGGCGCCCCCCGAGACTCAATACATTCGCGTCGTTGTGCTTCCTGGCCAACTCCGCCATCTCGACGCTGGTGCAGAGCGCAGAACGAACTCCTTGCACCTTGTTGGCGACCATGTCCACACCTATGCCGCTTCCACACGCAAGTATTCCCCTGTCACAGCGCCCGCTGCCTACTGCCTTGGCCGCCGCGTACGCATAATCCGGATAATCGCACGGTTTCTCTGCATCAGAGCCGAAATCCTCGTACTCCAGATGAAGCTCGTCTAACAGAGCTTTTGTTTTCTCCTTGAGATGAAAACCGGCGTGATCCGAAGCGAGGGCTATCAACTTCTTCTCATTCCCCCCTTGGTCTGAGGAACCACGCTTCGCCCATGGTGATGGACACGTAGAGTCTGAAGACTCTCTCATGCAGGAGGAGGTCGCTTGAAAGCCCCCGGAAACCGTACTGCGCGGCAATGTCGATAGTGGCCGTGTAACTGAGCGGCATTTCTATTCCCGCAGTCGCGAATATCTCGCCGACCTGTTTCTGTCCGCCTGATGACGTGGGAACAGTAAATTGAGTCCTGTTATAATAAACTCCGGCGCGTAAAACGCGCTTGGCAAACAATGACCCTATGTTCCTGCCCTGAAGGTACTCAACACCTCCGCCGATGAACAAAACATCCCGCAAGGAACCGGCGGGGG
>JAJYOS010000194.1 GCA_021796055.1 Bacteroidota bacterium | reverse complement strand
ACATAACTCGCTCTCCTCATGGAAACAGTGGGACGGGTCCGGGTGGAATACCACCCCTTCCGTTATTCCGAACGGGGCCGTTAGTGTTTACATCAACGCAGGTGACACTCTCACAGTCGACGTGGCCGACACGGTAAGCGACAGCTTGAGCGTCAGTGGTTATCTTAAGGACGTGGCGGGCCTCGCGACGTCCGGAGCCAAGGTCACGTTCATGAACGGCAGTGTCTTTGAGCTGGCCCACAACGGCGGATCAGGCATTCCCGGTATCCCGACAGCGACATGGGACACGGGCTCGACCTGTTTGATCACCGGCGCATCGGGCTCGATATCTTCCACGACAGGTTATAACGCTAACCAGGATTTTTATGATCTGACCGTCGATGCGGCATTCACCGCCAATAAAGATCTTGGCATGTACAATAATACGATCAACGGTGATGTCACGGTCAACAATACAGGGAGCTCAAGAGTCTATCTTACCAGCCCCGCGGCTGGGACGCCGAACACGATCACGATTCATGGCAATCTGATTCTGACGGCAGGCCAGTTCAGCACGAACGGCTCCAGCAGCGCGGCGGTCATCAACGTTAACTCTTACGGGGTGGTTCGCGTCACAACCGGCGCCAATTTTGGTCTCTCGAGAGGATCCGGCCCGGTGGTCACATGGAATTCCTACGGGGATTCGCTGTCAATTTCGAACGCCACCACGCAAAGCTCGGGTTCGAACAATAAGTTCATCTTTGCAAAGCAGGGTACACAGTATCTCTATCTCGACAACGCCGCATTTGGCAGCGGAAGTATACCTCTCGTAGTCGATACCGGAGCGACGCTGGATATGGGGACGAGCATGCTGAAGGGAAGCTCGATATTCACGGTCGATTCCGGAGCAACGTTGGCATCCGGAAACGCCGGCGGGCTTGACAGCTCCATCCAGACAACCGGAACCAAGACTCTGAGCGCCGGGGCGACGTACGAGTTCAACGGCTCCGCGGCGCAAGTCACAGGCGCGCGCTTGCCCTCCGCCGTCCGCAATCTGAATGTTAACAACGCTGCGGGAGTCACGCTTACACACGGTGTCAATGTGACTGATACACTAATGTTTGCAAACGGGAAGCTGATGCTTGATACGAGTTATGTTATGGCATCTTTCGTGTCCGGAGCTTCGGCAACCAGCTATGCCGTCACAGACAGCTCAAAGAGTTCTTTCATGGTCCCGAATGTAGGATCTGCAAAGGTCATCTTCCCAGTCGGCACCACTGCTGAAGGTTATTCTCCGGTCTGGATGACGAACGCCGGGACGGTTGATACCTTCGCGGTCGCCGCCATGATGGATACCTCCGCGGCAGTTGGAGGCGGCCGGGTCAACGTGAAATGGAACGTCTCGGAAAACAACCCGGGCGGTGCGAATTGCGCGCTGACGTTCGGCTGGACTGGCGCGGCCGAGAACGCTGCCTTCACGGCTGACAGAGCGGCTTATGCTCAGATTTACAACGTGAGCGGCCCCCCTTACATACAGGCTGGTACCGGAACGTACACAAGCCAGTTCACGACGGAACCGTATACGCTCTCCCGGGGCGCGATCCTGACACTCGGATCCTTCGCGGTAGGGAAGTTCGGATTGGCAGTGAATCCCCTGGTGGGAGATTACGGCTCGGTTGGCACGGGTAACTGGAGTTCACTCTCCACATGGAAACAGTGGAACGGCACAGGCTGGATCACCGCTCCGGTCGCGGTTCCGTCTGGCGCGGTAAATGTGTTCATCAATAAAGGGGACACGATTACCGTCGACGCGGTCGACTCGGTCGGTGGCAATTTGATTGTCGACGGATACCTTAAGGATGTGGCCGGACTCAAGACAGGCGGCGCGACTGTCGTATTCGACAGTGCAAGCACCTATGAACTTGCCCACAATGGCGGCCTGAGTTCCGGGATCCCAACGGCCACGTGGAACAAAGGCTCCCTCTGTGTGATAACTGGCGCATCGGGAACTGTTTCGTCGACCTCCGGTTTCAATGCGAATCAGAATTTCTACAACCTCACGATAAACACCGGCTTCTCTTCGAACAAAGATCTTGCGATGTACAACAACACTATCAACGGCAATCTGGTCGTCAACAACACAGGCAGCGCAAGGATGCAGTTGACGAGCCCGGGTGCGGGAACGTTCAACACCATCACCATCATGGGCAACCTCCTCGTGACCGCCGGCCAGTTCAGCACGAACGGATCCAGCAGTTCGGATACCATTACCGTTAATAGCTACGGGAATATCATCGCAACTGGCGGGAATTTCAGTATTTCAAGAGGGTCGGGTCCGATAGTTCGCTGGAATTCTTTTGGAGACTCGCTTTCACTTTCGAACGCTACAACCCAGACCTCCAGTTCCAAGGCAGTATTCGTTTTCGCGAAACAGGGAAGTCAATACCTTAACCTAAAGGGGGTAACTTACGGGGGTGGCGGCTTGCCGGTAGAAGTCGATACCGGTGCCACGCTGGTCATGGGAACCTCCTCGGTCGAAGGTAGTGGGAACTTCACTGCCGATTCGGGATCGGTCCTGATGTGCGGAGATACCACAGGCTTGAACGGAAACATCGCGACGTCCGGGACGGTTATGCTGAGTCCGGGAGCGTCGGTTGTATTCAACGGTGCCGTTGCGCAAACCACCGGCTCCCTGCTGTCCGGAACGATCAGAAACCTGACAATAAATAACTCTCACGGCGTCACTCTGTCCAAGAGTGTAACCGTGGCGAGGACTCTCACTATGACAAGCGGTGTTCTGAAATTGGACACGAATACCGTCACGGCTCTCTCTTCGGCGGGTGGCTCTTCCACGAGCTATGTCTCCACCGACAGTGCAAAGAGCTATCTTGAAATGTCCAGTGTTGGATCGGTACAGGCTGAGTTCCCGGTCGGAACGACTGCGGAAGGTTTCTCCCCTGTTTGGATTCAGAACACGGGAACTGCCGATTCGTATAACGTTCAGGCCGCGATGGATACGGCTACTGTTAACGGCGGCGGACGCGTCGACGTGAAATGGAATATTGGCGAGGGGACGCCAGGCGGAAGCAACCTGATGTTGCAGTTCGGGTGGATGGCATCGGCCGAGAACTCTGTCTTTGCATCCGATCGCGCCGCCAACGCAAAAATTTATTTCCTTAAAGCTGTTGCTGACTCTGAGGCAGGGTCAGGCAACTACACGGCACAGTTCTCCACCCAGCCTTACACCGTAGCAAGGAGCGGGATCAGTGCTGTGGGGACGTTCGGAGTCGGCAACTTCACGACAACCGGAATAAACGATGTACAGACTGTCCCGATTGAATTCAGGTTGTATCAAAACTACCCGAATCCGTTCAACCCCTCGACCAAAATCGAGTTCACGGTTCTCAAGAAGGGCATGGCCTCGGTGAAGGTTTACAATATTCTGGGCCAGGAGGTTACCACATTATTCTCGCAGGATGCACAGCCTGGAAAGAAATACGTGGTTGAATTCAACGCCGGGTCGTTTGCTTCCGGAGTATACTTCAGTGTTCTCCAGAGCGGCGGTCAGCGGCAGATACAAAAGATGGTGTTAATGAAGTAATCAACTCGCAAAGCCGAAAACTGTTCTTTGGCTCCGCCGGTCATCCCGGCGGAGCCATTAGAAAATTACAGAGCAAAAGTTTATCCCGGCAACTTGCGAACACGAGAAAGAAGGAGACACAAAAATGAGAAAGAAGTCGATAGATTCCCCATCGGTAGGTCCAGGCGAATTCAGGAGAAGCGTAAGTAAAGTATGGATTGCTACGCTTATCCTGACGAGCATGGTATTGTTCAGCTCCACATGGGCAGTCGCTCAGACAATCACCAGCAACGGTACCGGCGGCGGCCTGTGGTCAGTCGCCGCCACCTGGTCCGGTGGAGTAGTACCCGATTCCACGAATTGCACACAGGTCATAATAGCGAGCGGAGATTCAGTTGCCACCAATCCCACGGGACTGGTATCGTGTAACAGCATAGACATTCAGTCCGGCGCCAAACTCAACGTGCTGGGGTCGACCACCGGAAGCGGAATCAGAGTCAAAGGCACGTTCACTATCGAGGCGAACGCCTGGTTCTACAATGGCTGTTCTTCCTTGACTGGTTGGCCCAACAACGCGGCGGGTTACACTATAGATCCCCAGAGCAATTATGTTTTGTTAAGCGGAGGAAGCAGCAGCCTCGGCTCGAACAGTGCGGACTCGACTTTTGGAAACGTTTATGACTTCAAGAGCGCCTGCACTTGCGGTGCGAATCTGACCATAAACGGAAACCTTGTCATGAATACCGGCGCCAGCGGCAACACACTTCGAGGCATGGGACTGGCCGACGCACAAAAAGGCATCTACAGTCTTGTCCATCATGTCAAGGGAAACGTTGACGTAATTACTGGCCAGTGGTCGTGCGTCGACTACGATACCGCTGGCGGCACGATGATGTGCACATGGATTGTGGACGGAAACGTGACCGTTGGAGATACAGCTGCCACCCTCAACACGATGGCCAGAATGGGACCTTTCTCGAGTGCCTCCACTTTAGGCAACAGCAGGATCGGTATTTTCAACGTCGGCGGCAATTTGACTTTCATTAATGGAGGAAGGTTGCAGGCGGGAACCAGCTCGACTGCGCCGTCGACCGGAGAAGTTGGCGAGATTAATCTCAAAGGTAACCTCACTCTCGATAAAACGGCAAAGGTCGCAGGGAACTCTAGCGGTATATTTGCCTTCAACTTCGTCGGGACTAAGCAGCAGACCGTTTCGCTCGGGGTGCCGATAGGTTACACTCCGAATTCAGGCGGTTACTTCCCGACTCCCACCGATACCATCGCTTCAGGGGCTACAGTTGTCTTCACGGGCGGGAGACCGTGGGGCGGTGCCAAGGCACCCGACTCGGCAGCGCATGGCTGGGGACAGTGGGTGGTGAACGGTAATCTGATGCTCAGCCCCACCGACAGTCTGATAGGTACAAAAGCGTTCTACCTCAATAATTCCGCCACGCTCGGGATCGGCAGCGTCGACGGAATTACGGCCGGTACTGCGGTTGGCGACACGGTTGGCAATATCCTCGTCACTGGAAAGCGGACCTTCTCGACCGGAGCCAATTATGTGTATGACGGTAGTTCCACGCAGGTAACCGGAGATGGACTGCCGGCGACGGTAAACGATCTGACCATCGACAATGCCGATACTGTAACACTTTTCCAATCAACTACCATCAACGGCACCCTTTATTTGGTGGCTGGTATCTTCGATAACACGATTCCGTTCACTCTGGGACCGAACGGGAAAATCTCGATCACAGGTGGAAAGCTACTAGTGCCAACCGCAATAAATCCGGTGAGCTCCAACCTTCCCGAACAGTTCTCGCTCGCTCAAAATTTCCCGAACCCGTTCAACCCCACCACCGAGATCCGTTTCGCGATCCCGGTATCAGGGTTCGTGACGCTGAAGGTGTACGACGTTTTGGGAAGACAAGTCGCAACGCTGGTGAACGAAAGGAAAGCACCGGGCGTGTATGAGGTCACATTTGACGGGAATTCTCTCGCGAGCGGAGTGTATCTCTACCAGGTGCGTTCAGGGAATTACATTTCGACGAAGCGAATGATGCTAATCAAGTAACGAACGACAGATGTCAGTGAGTGACTGCGAATGGTTACCAGAAGCAGGGCAGTCATCCGGCAGTCACTCATTGTCATTTCTTGTACCGGTTCGTACCTAGTTAAATGCCGTGCTTAACGTTGGAGCTGAATTGTTCAAAAGTAAATCAATAACCTCCGTCCTTCTTCCAGCCGTCTTTATTCTCGGTTTGAGTTCAATTTCTTCCGGTCAGGTAACAAAGGACGAAGTCAAAAAGTATACTTCGAATCTCCCGTTCAGGATGTCCGAGATCAAGTTGCCCGAATTTCCGGATAAGGTTTTCAGCATCGAGAGTTACGGGGCGGTCGGCGATGGCCAAATTCTGAACACGGAAGCTTTCAGGAAAACCATCGACGCCTGCTCGAACGCCGGCGGAGGGACAGTGGTCGTTCCTCCGGGATTGTGGCTTACGGGTCCGATCGAACTGAAGAGCAACGTGAACCTGCATCTGAAGCGCGGGGCTCTTGTCCTCTTCAGCCGAAACCATGACGACTACCCCATAATAAAATCACCGACCAGGGGGTTTGTCGTGGCTTCTCCGGTCTACGGATTTAATCTCAATAACGTCGCCATAACGGGCACCGGCCTTCTCGACGGATCGGGAATTACCTGGCGGCCGGTAAAGAAAGCGAAAGTCACGTCTTCGATGTGGAAGGAATTGACCAAATCCGGCGGGGTGGTCACCGACGACGGCAAAATGTGGTGGCCTTCTGAGCAGGCGGCAAACGGCGCCCAGTATCTCCGAGAGTTGAGGGAAAAGAAAAACAAGAAAGACTTCACTGCCGAAGATTTCCTTCCGGCGCGCGATTTCATGAGGCCGATTCTCCTTCTCCTCAGCAAGTGCAAGAACGTGCTGGTGGACGGAGTCACTCTCCAGAACTCACCCGCATTTGCAATGTATCCCGATCGATGCGAGGATGTCGTGATCAGGAACGTGAAAGTGAACAACGAGTATTGGGCGCAGAACGGCGACGGCATCGACATCGCATCGAGCAAGGACGTTCTGGTATACAACTGCACAGTTACGGCGGGCGACGACGGAATTTGTATGAAGTCGAGCCGGGATAAATCCGGCAACGCTGCGCTTCAGAACATTGTTATTGCCGACTGCGTCGTTTACCATGCGCACGGCGGTTTCGTAATCGGAAGCAACACAGACGGCGGGATGGAAAATATCAGCGTGAAGAACTGCGACTACGTGGGCACGGACATCGGCTTGAGGTTCAAAAGTGGGAGGGGCAGGGGAGGAATTGTCAGAAATATCTACATCAGCAATATCTATATGAAGGATATAGTAAACGAAGCCATACTATTCGATACATACTATGAAGAATCTCAGCGTGACACCGGGCCGCAGCCGGTCACGGAGAAAACTCCGGTCTTCAAAGATTTTCACATCGACAGCATCTTCTGCAACGGCGCCAGGCAGGCGGTGAGAGTGGCTGGCTTGCCTGAGATGCCCATTGAAAACATCAGCATCTCGAATTGCGTCATATCGGCGGACAGAGGCTTCACATCCGAATTTGCTTCGGGATTCAATCTGCGGAACGTAAAGATCTTTCCGAAAACCGGCGATATCTACTCGCTGAAGGACACCAGGGACTTCGTTCTCGACAAGGGATTTTGTCCGGCAAATACGGGAGTCTTTATGAAAGTGGAAGGGAAGGAGACCGCCCGAATCAAGATTTTGAATACCGATCTTTCTCCCGCGAAGACCCCGGTCGAATATGGTCCGGATGTCGAGCAGGGTGCCGTGACTCAGAAGTAGTTTGAAATGGGAAAACCAATGACTTCACATACAGGAAAAGAGTTCCGATCTAGGCTCGCTGCATTTTCGATTGCGCTTACGGTACTGACACTTGCAGTGTTCACCCCCGGGTTGAGCGATTTCGCGTCGACCTGGAAACAGACGAAGCCGGCAGATGCTTCAGGTTGGAGCCGGGTCCCGCAAATCCTCAAACGGATCGTGCCGCCGGGTTTCCCCGATAAGAATTTCCTCGTCACCGATTACGGCGCGGTCAGCGGCGGCAAGGCGCTTTGCACAGAAGCCTTCGCGAAAGCGATCGAAGCATGCAGCAAAGCCGGAGGAGGTCATGTCGTCGTCCCGAAAGGAATATTCCTCACCGGCGCAATTCATCTGATGAGCAACGTCGATTTACATCTCTCTGAGGGTGCTGTAGTCAGGTTTAGCACCGACCCGAAAGACTATCTGCCGGTCGTACGCGTAAGATGGGAAGGATCCGACGCGATGAATTACTCTCCTCTTATTTATGCTTTCGGTCAGGAGAATATCGCGTTGACGGGAAAAGGCTTGTTGGACGGATCGGCGGACAGCTTGCACTGGTGGCCCTGGAAGAAACTGGCCAATCAGCCGGACAGCCGTCCGCGTCTCATGAAGCTCAACGACGATAAAGTGCCGGTAGACAAGAGAATCTTCGGAGAAGGATATTACCTGCGGCCTACATTCGTGGAATTCTTTAAATGTAAAAATGTACTTATTAAAGATGTCCGGCTTGAAAAAGCGCCCTTCTGGTTCCTCCATCCCGTCTTTTGCACGAACGTGACGATAGAAGGCATCGAGACGAACAGCAACGGTCCTAATACCGACGGATGCGACCCGGAATCATGCAACGATGTGTTAATTCAGAATTGCATATTCAACGACGGCGACGACTGTATCGCTATAAAATCGGGAAGGAATAGTGACGGTCGATTGGCGGACGTACCCGCGAAGGACATTGTCATCAGGGACTGCAAGATGAAGGACGGTCACGGCGGTGTCTCAATAGGAAGCGAAATATCGGGCGGGTGCTCCGATGTCTATGTCGAGAACTGCAAGCTGAGCAGCCCCAACCTGGATCAAGGGCTCCGAATAAAATCGAACGCCAAGAGAGGCGGGGTCATCGAGAACATCTACGCGCGCAATCTTGAAATAGGACAGGTTAAAGAGGCGATTGTCAGAATTACTATGAACTACGATCCGCCGGAAGCTAAGGGCTACAGTTATTATCCGGTTATGAAGAACATCGTCGTCGAGAATGTCGCCAGCCGGAAGAGCACTTACGGATTATACTTCGACGGACTCCCACAATCCAAAATAGATGGAGTCGAGATCAAAGACTGCAAATTCGACGGAGTCAGGAAGGGCGACAACGTCACCAACACAGTTGGGTTGAAGCTCGAGCACTTTTACATAAACGGAAAACTCGTGAAGGAGTGATTCAATTCTGCCGGCACTTGTAACGAATCAGGAATATCATGCCTAAGGTTATGCGGTGTTTTTCAGTGTTGGTCTTAATGTCGGTCGCGGCTGCGGCCCAGACTACTCTCTACGTTTCTCCGGCCGGCAGCGATTCCAATCCGGGCACCATCACCCAGCCGCTCCTGACGATTTCGAAGGCGATGTCGCTGGCGACGGCGGGTACCACGATTTACCTGCGGGGCGGCACGTACAATATTTCCAGCACACTCGGCGCCGGCGTCAGCGGAGTCGCGGGGAACCGCATCAATTTGTGGGCGTATCCGGGTGAGGCTCCGATCCTCGATTTCTCCGGAGAGAGTTACTCCTCAACCTCGCGTCGCTCTGGCCCGCTTC
>JAJYOS010000193.1 GCA_021796055.1 Bacteroidota bacterium | reverse complement strand
TTCGTTCTTCCCGCTCTGCTCCGCAACGAGTTTGACCAGGTGATAACCGTCCGGAGAAAGGAAAGGGCCGACCACCTGTCCTGCTTTTGCCGATAGAACGTACGACGCTATCGCGGGGTCGATCTGTTCGGCATTTTCAAATTTATCGTCATAAGGCGTATCGGAGTATTGCTTCACCAGGTCGAGAAAATCTGTCCCGCCTGAAGCGAGAGACGCCACACGATCAATTTCCTGCTTTACCTCGGAAGAGTCATCTGCCGATGGGACAATCGGGAATACCACGAATTTCAGGCTTCTGGTAGGTTGCGTCCTGTAATTGTTTTCATGAGCGGAGTAGTAATCACGCATTTCTGATTCCGTGACCTGGATGCCGGATCCGGGGAACAACGTCTGTGGCGGGAAGAGGACATAGCCCGCATCGTACTTCTCATTCTGCTGTGCGAACTGTAATCTCAATTCGCCTTCCGGTATTCTGACCGTACTGTAAAGCCGGCTCGTGAGCTTCTGCTGAAGGCTCTGCTCCTTCAGATATTCCTGAACGCTTGTCCAGAACTGCTGTACTTCCGGTTTGTTGGATGCAAGCGCCGCCTGGAGGATCCGCATGTCTACCTGTCCGGTGGAGTCCTCGAAATTTCTCTTTATTACATCGGGAAGCGTCTCGGGGCTGTGGGTGACCCAATTGACAATCTCCTGGTCTGTGACGACGATGCCGAGCCTCTTTGCCGCCTGCTTCACAAGAATCTGGTTGACAAGTTCCTGCCATACCTGGTCCCTGAGCTGCGCGGTAATCTGGTCATCAGGCTCCTGCTTCGTGCTCGACCTGTAATTGTCGATAGCACCCTGCAGGGCCTTCTCGAAATCCTGGTAAGTTATTTCTTCACCGTTTACCTTGCCAACGACGTTACCCTGGTATTGCATTCCCTGGCGGCCTGTGATGTCCATACCCCATTCAAAAACGATCATCGCAATGAAAAGGATTGCAAGTCCGACTAAGATCGCGGGCATGTTATCCCGCATTTTGCTCATAATAGGCATGTTAGAGAAGCTTCCTCTCGAACAAAGTTGAGAACTTTTGATCCAATACTAATACGCGGCCAAGTCTCGCATGTGCCCGTGCATCAATGGAACCCTATGACAAACAGAGACTTTGCCGCTTAACCGAAAAATATAACCGCAACCTGCATGAAAATCAATTTATGAGTTTGCCGGAGGCAACTGCGGAATTCCGCCGGGATAGGATTGACTCCTATATAAGGTTGGATTACATTTTGTCAGTTGGCGACGTACCGTATTCGGGTCTATGAAATTCTGATTTTGGAAGAGGTGCCGGAGAGATCGAGACTGGGCGACCGCCCAGGTCGAAGCCGCTCCCGCCCGAGCCCTATGAGTCGGCCACGAGGCCGTCTCGGCCGCGGTCACCCTTCCGATGGCAACTAACTTGTCATAAACTTTCAGGATCAATGAAGGGGACTGACAAATGCTTATCAAGGTTCTCGGATCAGGTAGTACAAGCTGCAAGGCACTCGAAGATCGGGTCAAGCAAGTTGTAAGTGAGTTGAGCCTCTCCGCAGAAGTCAAGGAGGTCCAGGACATCGAGGAGATGGCCGCCTACGGGATCTTGCGCGCACCCGGTCTCGTATTAAATGGAAGAGTAGTCTCGTCGGGGTATGTCCCTGAAGTAGAGGAGCTGAAGAGCTTCTTTCTGCAGACTGCCGGTAGAGCCGTGAGCTAGGGTAACAGGACACACTTCAAGTCTCGCACTCGCCGCCCGGCGGAGGGTCGGCAGGATAGCGTGTCTCGTCCGCGGTTACCGAAAGGGAGACGCTGTCGTGGGCTATGGTACGGCGGTCGAGCGATATGGTACAGATGGCCATCCATCTTAATATCCATCACCTTGCTTTACTATCAACGTGGTATTAATTTTTCACAAAAAATGGAGGAAGAATTGGCAGGAAACAAGAAGAATTGGGCGTTGATACTGGGTGCTTCAAGCGGTTTCGGAGGAGCAACCTCAATTGAACTTGCCAAGACTGGATTTAATATATTCGGTGTTCATCTTGATCGCGCAGCCACTATGCCGCAGGTCAATGAAATAATTGGAAAAGTGAAGGCTAACGGCGCTAACGCGGTGTTCATGAACATTAATGCCGCAGATGAGAAGGCGAGAGAAAAGGCTTTGGATGAGATGAAGGGGCTGCTCTCGCAGGATAAGGGTTCTTCAATAAAAGTTGTCATGCACTCCCTGGCATTTGGGAGCCTCGGTCCATATTTCGGGAAGGCAGCTGAAGACTCGTTGAACCAGAAGAAGATTGAAATGACGCTGGACGTGATGGCCAACTCGCTTGTATATTGGACTCAAGGAGTCTTCTTCAGGGGAATGCTCGGTAAAGGTGCCCGCATATTTGCCATGACAAGCTCGGGCGGTCACACAGTTCTGCCGAACTATGGCGCCGTGTCTGCCGCTAAAGCTGCTATCGAATCGCACATAAGGCAGATAGCGATGGAGCTCGGACACTTGGGAGTAACGGCGAACTCGATAATGGCTGGAGTGACTGATACGCCCGCTTTACGGAAGATTCCCAACTCAATCCCCATGCTGGAGATAGCCAAGCGGAAGAACCCGGCGGGAAGGCAGACTACGCCTGAAGATGTAGCTAAGGCTGTCGCGCTTCTATGCGATGAAAGGGCGAACTTCATAAGCGGCAACCTGATTGGAGTAGACGGCGGCGAGGACATCGTAAGCTACATCGGCCAGAATTCGCCGCGTGACCTGGGCAAAGAAGTAATCTGATTACGAGTATTATTTGAACCGTCTTTTCGGCAGTGCGGCCTGAGACAAGGCTGCACTGCTTCGTCTTTTTGGGGCGTTTTTTGTCGTTGAGAATAGCAGCTGTTTTTGCACGCATCAATAGTTCTTATATTCTTTAAATGGAGTTTGGGAAGATGTCAAAAAAAGTCTTTCTTTCCGTCGTGCTGATGTCCGCCCTTGTCGCCTCGAGTGCGAGCGCGCAGCACCTGCATATCAGTTTTGATTACTCGGCGTTCAGGTACGATTCTACGAAGACGTTTGTCGAACTTTACTACAGCTTCAACAGGAAGTCTGTGACGCTCGTCAAAAGCGATTCGATGTTTTCAGGGATGCTGTTGTTCAATGTCATAGTCGAGCCGGCCACCCTCGACACTGTCTCCTTCAGCCAACAATGGAAAGTCCCGATACAAGTCGCAGACACCGCCGCCGCCGCCCTGAGCAACAATCTTGTGGGACAGGACGAGATGGCTCTTGCCCCGGGCAAATACAGACTGCTTGTCCACGTAGTTGACGAGAACGACACTTCGGAGATCGACAACCTGCAGGGCGTGCTCGACATACCCAGGTACGGCACCGGTAAACTGGAGGTGAGCAACGTCGAACTCTGCACGGAGATTACGGCCGCTCAAGGGGCAACGCACGGAATATTCTATAAGAACACTTACAACGTCGTGCCGAATCCGACAGGCATTTACGGAATCGGGATGCCGATAGTGTACTACTATGCGGAAGTATATAACATCCCCCAGAGCCCGGTTGACAGCACCTTCTCCGTCGGTTACGAGGTTGTCGACAGTTACGGTCTGGTCCACAAGTCGTTCACGAGAATAAGAAACAAGTTCGGAACATCGAGTGTGGAAGTCGGAACTGTAAACGCTTCAGACTTGAAAACCGGGACTTATACGTTTGTCTTTACAGTGAGGGATTCCGCTGCAAACATGGTTGCGATGACCAAGAAGCGGTTTTTCATCTACAATCCGAATCTGGGTGCCCCCGTCGGTCCATCGACAAATATGGCCGGTGCGCCCGTCTTGTCCAGTGAATTCGCAACGATGGGGGAAAAGCAGCTGGACGAGGAGTTCCGGGAAACCAGGTACATATCGACCGCTGCTGAACGGGAACAGTTCAGTGAGCTGAAGACCCTCGAAGCGAAGCGTCAATTCCTGTATGAATTCTGGAAGAAGAGGAACAATAGCCCCGTCTCGAACACCAACGATTACAGGACAGGGTACATGCAGCGGGTGGAGTATGCCAATGAACACTTCCGGTCAGGCAACATGGCCGGATGGCGTACCGATCGCGGAAGAGTCTACATTATTTACGGTAAACCCGACCAGATCGACCGGCACCCGAACGAGATGAACACGAAGCCGTACGAAATCTGGTACTACAATTCGATCCAGGGTGGAGTGAGTTTCGACTTTGTCGACAGGACGGGATTCGGCGATTACACTCTCGTCAACTCGACGGCGCGCGACGAAATCCACGACAGCAACTGGCAGCAGTACCTCAGTTCGGGCGGCAATTAATCGCGCCGGTCTTCCTTAGCACTGCCCTGGAGTCCTTCTCCCGGGAATCTCTTCCGTCGGCAGGTGTGTTATGTCGGAAAAGGTGCGGCCTTGGAAAGAGGGAATATCAAAGGAAGAGCGTCGGGATACAATCCGCCTAACAGGTTCGAGGAGATCGAGCTCGTCGCTTCTGAAGAAAGCGACAGGTTCTTTCCTGATGAAGATCTGTCTGAGAAGAGGGTTGAGACAAAGTTTTTTCAGGACACTTCTAAGACGATCCTCGCAAAGAACGACAGCCCTGACATCCCGTTCACTTACAGCCTTAATCCGTACCGCGGTTGCGAGCATGGCTGCATTTATTGTTACGCGAGGCCGTCGCACGAATATCTCGGGTTTTCATCGGGGGTGGATTTCGAATCCAAAATAATGGTGAAACAGGACGCACCAGGGCTTCTTCGTGAGGCTTTCATGAAGAAGAGCTGGGAGCCCCAGGTAATTTCCCTCTCTGGCAACACGGATTGCTATCAACCCGTCGAAAGAAAACTGGAATTAACACGCCGCTGCCTCGAAGTCTTCCTGGAATTCAGGAATCCCGTCGGAATTGTCACGAAGAACTTCCTCATCACCCGCGACATCAACATACTTGCAGAGATGGCGAGGCTGAATCTTGTGAGCGTCTTCTTTTCAGTCACGAGCCTGAACCAGGATCTGACGAGGAGAATGGAGCCGAGGACTTCCGCACCCGCGAAAAAGCTGGAAGCGATCGAGATGCTCTCCAGTAGGTCGGTGCCGGTCGGTGTGCTCGTCGCACCGGTCATCCCCGGCCTGACAGATGAGGAGATACCTTCTATACTCCGCGAGGCGTCGGCGAGAGGAGCAAGGTTCGCGAGCATGCAGATGCTGAGGCTCCCTTTCGCCGTCAAGGACTTGTTTGTCGACTGGGTAAGGAGGGAATACCCGGACAGGGAAGTCAGGATAGTAAGCAGGCTGAAGCAGGTCCGCGGCGGGAAGCTGAGCAGCTACGAGTTCGGAGAGAGGATGCGCGGGAGCGGCGAGACGGCAAAGGCAATACACCAGCTGTTCCATGCGAGCTGCAAGAAGTACCACCTCAACGAAGAGGAACTTGAGCTGTCGACGGACAAATTCCGCAGGCCTAGAGGGGCGCAGATAGAGATGTTCTGAACAATTGACAGTCGCACTTTCAATTCTCTTGCTTTCAGTTTCGGGTTGCAATCTGATTTCCCTTGGAAGCAGCCCGTCCATGAGACGCCTGGTAAAGATTGCGTCGGATTCAGCCAATTATATGCTTTATTCGTACTCCGGGGGAAAACTGTCGAAGATGGAGATAGTGAATGGATCGACCGTGGTCTATTCAATACAGTACATGTATGATGATGGTAACAGACCAAGCAGTGGACTAATTAGTACTACGGCAGTGACACCACCGAAGCTTATTCCTATGACGCAGACGGCTATCCGGTTACATCGAGTGTTAAAAACACACACTGGAATCAAACGAGAGAATCCAACCTGACGTATGAATACCGGTAATCCCGGGCACCGGGCTTGAGGGCTCTGATAATATTAGGGGAACTTCAAATGGACGGGATTACTAGGCCGAGGCTTGAAGGGGGTGAGGTCATATTTTATGCTGCCGAGACATAGAGGCTTCTTAGTGAGCCCCAACATTTAACCTAAAGTCGTCGCGCGCTTGACTTTCCTTTAATCTTCAATTAACATCCTGCATAGTCGGCAAAGACAAGCCGGCTATTGCAACAGGGCAGAAGATTTGTCGGCAAGAGGAATCAATGACAGGTTCTTCAGTCAGCTCGATGAAGATGGGCATTGGTGCGAACCCGAAACTCCTTGTTCGGGTGCGGAAGGGTTTGCCGTCATCCCGTTTTTGCGTCAAAAGGGGGAAAACTCACGTAGCTGGATTTGCGAAGACAGCAGCGCGCTGCACGCTAATTCACTCGTTTGCGGCGCATTTATTGGAAACGGATTATGACATTTGCCCTGTCTATGAGCTTCCTGGTCATACCATGAAGAAACCATATGAACGATAGCCATGCCAATATTTCGGGGTGGATTGGAGGTGTGTGATGACTTAGAAGAGACTATTGATCGATTACGTGTGTACATCCTTGAAGCAAGAAACTGATCCAGCCAAATCAAAAGAGGAGTGATGAAATGTCCACATTGAACATTCGTGGAAGAGTGATGTGCTTTCCCGGAACTTTGCCGTTACAAAATGCGACGGTTGAAATCATCGATGTCGATTCCGGAGGGAATGGAGATGACATAATCTTCACGGGAACAACTGATAATAATGGTTACTTTCAGGGTACCTCCAGCGAATGGCAAGACAGAAATACTGCCAGAGTACCAAAGCCATGGCCGTTGCACGGTACAATGGAAATAGAAGTTCCGGACGTTCTCATACTCATGGCCCGTATTCGAAAAGGAACCAATGACACAGGACGCATACCTTTTTCACTGCCGCCTCCCGGGACTCCTGTCGTGCCGATTGTTGTTCCGTGGTCATGTGTCGGTATCCGAAAACCCAAGGTAAATGGTGAGGAGTGCAGTGATGGCTTCGATCTCCAAGTCAAAGCTCGCGCCGCTTTCGAGCGAAGGGATCCAACTGTCCACATCACGCTCTATGGACCGGATGCAATGCCGTTCCTTCCCTTTGCGGACAAGAACCTGGATGCGTTGAAGGCTCTTGCAGGAGCACGTTTTCCTGGAGCACCCAATATGCTGTATCCCAACCCCGTTGTAGCTGATGACCTTATCTACATTGCCATAATCATTCTATGCGTTGGTGCTGCCTACTCGATTAGTGTTATTTCGACCGCGGTTGCTATTGCGTTAGTACTGGCGCTCATACTAGGCTACAAACATCTCAAAGTGCATACCGCAACCGAAGCAGACGGTACCATCGTTGTTGATTTCGAAGTCAATATGTAACAGGTCGGAGCACGATTCATTACGGCGTCAGGTTCAACGATAGCATCAACTCGGGCGGCAAGAGGCACTACCTGCGTTGGCTTCTTGCCGCTGGATGCGCGAAACGCCCGCGTATTTGATTCGGAGGGACGAACTCCCGGGAGATTCTCCCTGGTAACGATCTCTTGACGCGGATACTCATTCAGTTTGCTTTTCCGTTTCTCATTATGAAAATTGTTCCCAAGAGTTGCGTCATAACAATGAAAACAGAGAGGCATGAAATGAGTCCGCGACTTACCTATTGCTTTCACCGCCTGTTTAGCCTTCTTCTATTCATCGTCTGTGCAGCCGGGCTAACGGTTCCCGTGTCTGCGCAGGAAAATATGAACCAGCCGCCAAAAGCAGAGCTCCGGGAATTGTATCGTCAGATCGATACTGCCTATATTCGCCTCCAGCCGCAGGTCATAATGCCTGGCTAAGGATATCTCAAACACGATTATCTCATCCCGGCGGGATTCTACAAACAGATGTGGGACTGGGACGGGTTCTTCATCGGCAATCACCTGATGAACCAGAAGAGAGAGAACGCGAAATACCTCAAGTGGTGGGTGCTGAATTTTGCGCACTCCATCGATTCAAACGGATATGTCTCCGGATGCATAACCACTAAGGGTCCGCGCCCGATATTCGGAAAATTCGCGATGAAACCGTTCTTGTCCCAGGGTGCATACCTCGTTTCGAAACGGCTGGCTTGAGAAAAGCGATGCTGAAGTACCTGTGGTTTCCGAAGGATGAATCGTTTTGGAATATCCGCCGAGACGATGGGAAACCGATAAAGAGGGTCGTCTATTCCAACTTCGTCCCGACTACAACAACCGGATACTGACTTGTGCAACCTGCCATTATATCTAATTTCGCCGGGTGGCTGTCGTGTCCGCGTGCGGCATTTTGCCGCAATCTATCAAGATCAGCGCCGTAATGTCGATATATTAACATACCGGCTAATTAGTACATGGCCACACAGTTCCTTCCATTAAAACATAGGAGTCAAGGAAAATGGGAGTAAATCCAGTCAGTGCAGGAAGCGCTGCAGCTGCGTCGGCGACCCAGACGCAGAACTCTACCGGAAGCACCTCGTCGACTTCCAGCAAGAAGAAGGACGCAGTCGTTCTTTCTCAAAAGGCTAAAGATTTGGCTGCCCAGCTGGCAGGTAAGTCTACCCAGGAAGAAATGAACGAGTCTGTCGCCGCGAAAATGCAGGAAGGCCCGAATTCTTAACCTAGGTTAAGGCGCAATCCGATATAGAAGAAGGAGGTGTCTAGCCTCCTTCTTCGCTTTTTATTAATGATGAAGCCGGATTAAAGCTGCGGTATGACGCTGGCGTCAACTCTTTACTTAATAAATGACTTGCCGCGGCGCACAGCTCGCACTACACAGTATCTCCCCATACTTTGATTTTCCCTTGGTCAACGGTTATATTTTCCCTTCAGAAGTGGACTAGCCAACGCAGAAATGAGACTTACTCCTATTCAAATGCGCAAACAGGAATTCGCGCGAAAATTTCGCGGGTTCGATCCCGAAGAGGTAGACGCGTTTCTATCCACAGCTGCGAATGATTTTGAAGAGCTCCTCAAAGAAAACATGGACCTAAGGGCGCAAAGGACCGCGCTGACCGAAGAATTGCAGAATTACAGGAAACTCGAGGATTCGCTCCGGAGCCTTGTAACGCAGGCCGAAAGAGCCGCCAGCGAATCCAATGAAACGATGCGAAAGACGGCGCAAATAATCGAGCGAGAGGCCGAGGCGAAGGCGCAGATGCTCTTGAACGAAGCCAAGGACGAACTATCGCGCGCGAAGGTCAAGCTCGAAGAGGTGAAAAACCTGAGAGAGACGATTCTGAGAACCGTCCGGACTATTCTCACCGCACAGCTAGACATGCTCAGTTCGCTTGAGAACGAACTCCTCGTGCTCAAGATCGGAGTATTTGA
>JAJYOS010000192.1 GCA_021796055.1 Bacteroidota bacterium | reverse complement strand
AAGTCTACGCCTCACATGGCAGAGGGGCATCGAATAGGCGGTCGAAAGAAATAACGATGAAGCCATCTATCTTCACCTGTTTTTCGGCGTCAGATATTGGTTTGAATTTTACTCTGCAGACATCTATTCATATCAGTCTTTCCAGTGTGCATTCCTTTCCAATGACAATTCCTGGTCCCGTCATTTTCCCCAGAACTGTATGACCAGTCCGCCGCAGACGATTAATACAATTCCGATCCACCGTGGATTAGGGATACTCTCATGAAATACATATCGACCGAACAATGTGCTGACGATCGCAAACACAGCTATATAAACCCCGAGTAATTTCGAGAAATCCCATCTTACCGAATTTACAACAAGGCCGTAAGAACCGAGCGCCAGGAACCCGGCAATTATGAAGCCTGCTCCCGCACTTCGCAATCCCTTTCTGATAAGAGCGTCACCGCCTACTTCAAGAATTGCCGATACCAGGAACACAGGTAACGCAAGCAGATTTTTCATTCAGCAATGCTTCCTCATTCTTAAGAACGATTGGTTTGAATCAGACTTGGAGTCTTCTGGGGCTGTACGGCAAACGGCACAAATGAGAGCGCATGTCCGGGCCCCCCACCGTTAGATAAATCTGAGAGCGACAACGGTCAAATCTATCAACTTCACCGCCACTATTGGCGCGACAAATCCGGCCGTCACAAAGAGACTTGGGCCGACTTTCAACAAAAGCCTTGATCTAATGCCGGAAGCGTACAGGGACCTTGCAGCGATAGCAGCGACCGAGACGAACGAGATGACCGTGAATATTGACATGTCCAATATCACGGAGTGTGGTGAAAAGAGTCCAAGGACATTTAGCCATGGAATAGTCTCGACGACCTCCCTCCTTCCCCCATATATGGTCGATATAAGAGGAAACAAAGCTAGAAGGCTCATCGATGCTGTCACACCGACCGCAAAATGTGTGAGACGTTTTTGAACCTCGTTAAGACGCCTCCCGGTTTCAATCGCGTTTATCAGCCTGTTCGGCCTTCCGTTCAGTCCGATGGAATTCGGATTTCCGTCCGGCACCTCTGCACCGCCGTCGACTATGAAACAGAGATTCGCCTCCCTTGCCAGAGGCGCGATGTCATCGTGATCTCCAACGACAGCCACTATAGCGCCGGACGAACGCTCGCTTTGGATTGTTGCCAGCTTGTTTTCCGGTCTCCCGCCGGATAAGCAGCTTACTGCTCCTATCGCCGCGGCAAACTCTTCCCCTCGGTCCGAGTCAGCCGAAAGCACGGTTCTCAATCCGAGTTCGTGAATTTTCTCCGAAGGAAATGACCGGACTGCACTTTGATAATCGCTTCCGTCGCAATCATCATCGGACACGGCTACATTACTCATCACACTCCCTTTCGCACTTTGCCTGTTGAATGCTATCACTTCCTTCTCATCGAGCAGGAGTACATCCACAAGCCCGGAAATCTCTACGGCATTCATGCTCGCGGGAATTATCTTCTTCCGCACAAGGCGAGACACCGCGCTCAGGGCGGCGGTATTTAGAAGTTCTGCAGCTGTCAGCGGGAGGGCACATACCAGGATGGAGATGACCGCCGGCGTTTTCATCAGGGCCTTCATAAAATATTCAGCCGAATTTATCCTGTCACCTGTAAGAAACGGGAGTGCCACGAACGCGACCGAGAAGCCGACAACCAGGAGCCAGAGAGGAACGGCCATTTCCCTTTCGTCCGATGCCATCTGGTATTTTATTCTCTCGACGGCCGAGGCTACTGGGTCGATAACAACTTTCCGTTCTTTCGCGGTCACACTAACTATGATTCGGCCCCCAAGCACCGTCGTCTTGCCGAACACTTCATTCCTCTCTCCGCCGCTTTCGCGCAGCACAGGCGGAGACTGACCCGTCATTGCCGACTCATCTATGATCGCGGTTCCCTGCAGAATCACCCCATCTGCAGGTACTACTTCGCCCGTTTCACACAAAACCAGATCGCCGTCTCGAAGCGCATCAGCCGGCACGAGATGCTCAGCACCGTTTACCAGCTTCCTCGCTCTCGACTCATTACTGTCCGGGGCCATCTCATTTGCCAATACCCCTATGTGCAATTTCACGAGGGCGTGCGCAACAATCGTCTCCATCAGAATCAGCCAGATCAGAAGCGTCACGGTAACATTGAAACCCGTGACATGTTTCGCAGAAAAGATAACCGAGACCGTCGATACTATCGCACCGATTAGTAGCATCAGTCGAACAGGATTATCCCGCACTTTCCCCGGGCCCAATCCTGAGAGGCACTCTCCGGCGATCCGTCGAAGATCTGCTCTCAGGCTCTCAGCGGAGCGAGTCGAGCGCGATGTTGAGTTCGAGTACATTGACCCTCGTATTCCCCAGGAAGCCAAGTTGAGGCTCTTGAATATGTGACTGTACCAGCTTCCTAAGTCTTGCTGTTTGGGCAAGGTCGAATCCTCTCGCGCGGGCAACCCTGCCGATCTGGAGCTCAGCCGCTTCCGGACTGATATCCGGATCGAGTCCGCTTCCGGAAGCATACAACATATCAGGCGGCACCCGTGTATTTGAAGGAAGCCCGTTCAAACGAATGAATTCCTTCCTCCTCATCTCCACCAGGTCCTTCAGCGTATCGCTTGTCGGGCCGTAGTTGCTCCCGCCGGAAGGGAGCGGATTGTAACCGATAGCCGACGGCCGAGGCCAGAAATACCTGTCGCTCGTAAAATTCTGCCCGATAAGTCTCGAGCCGACAAGCTTGCCGTTGATTTTGATCATGCTTCCGTTGGCCTGATTCGGAAAAATAATCTGCGCTATGCCGGTCATGGCGAGCGGATAAATTATCCCGGTAAAGATAGTCATCACGAGAAGCATTTTTATCGAGTCCCAAAGGTGTTTCTTCATTTTGTCACCATCAAACAATTTTCAAGGCGTTGATCAGGATGTCTATCAGCTTTATACCGATGAAAGGAGCAATTAGTCCGCCTGCGCCGTAGATCCACAGGTTTCTACGCAACACCGCGCTCGCGCCGACAGGTCTGTATTTCACCCCTTTAAGTGCGAGCGGGACGAGCAGAATTATTATTATTGCGTTGAAGATTACGGCGCTCAGTATGGCGCTCTCCGGCGAACCGAGCCTCATTATGTTCAATGCCGCGAGCGGACCGAACGGTTTGCCGAATGCATATAGCGTCCCCGTCATCGCCGGGATTATCGCAAAGTACTTCGATACATCGTTGGCGATACTGAACGTCGTCAGCGCGCCGCGAGTCATAAGAAGTTTCTTCCCGGTCTCGACGACTTCGATGAGCTTCGTCGGGTTGCTGTCGAGGTCGACCATGTTGCCGGCTTCGCGTGCCGCCTGTGTTCCGCTGTTCATCGCGATGCCGACGTCTGCCTGCGCGAGCGCGGGGGCGTCGTTCGTCCCGTCGCCGATCATCCCGACAAGGTGACCGTTGGCCTGCTCTCCCCTGATGCGACCGAGCTTGTCCTCCGGTTTTGCTTCAGCGATGAAATCATCGACGCCGGCTTCCGCCGCTATTGCGGCAGCGGTCAGGGCGTTGTCACCGGTAATCATTACAGTCTTGATCCCCATCTTGCGGAGCTGCGCGAATCTTTCCTTGATTCCGCCTTTCACAATGTCCTTCAGCTGCACGATTCCGAGGACATCGCCATTCTCGACGACGACCAGCGGAGTGGATCCCTGGCGCGCGATTTCTTCCAGGTTCTTCTGCACGGACTGCGGGAAGGTTTTCCCGAGATCTGCGACATATTTCTTTATGGCTTCGCCCGAGCCTTTGCGGATGGAGCGAGGCCCGATTCCGTCGGTCGCCGGAATTTCCACGCCGCTCATCTTCGTCTGGGCAGAAAACGGGATGAAAGTTGCGCCGACGTCCCGCACTTCCTTAGCCCTGAGACCATACTTCTCCTTTGCGAGGACCACTATGGATCTTCCTTCCGGAGTCTCGTCTGCAATCGATGAGAGCTGTGCAGCATCGGCGAGCCGCTCAACCGAAATTCTGGGTGCGGCGATGAAGTCGCTGGCCATCCTGTTCCCGAGCGTGATGGTGCCGGTCTTGTCGAGAAGGAGGACATCGACGTCGCCTGCCGCCTCAGCCGCGCGTCCGCTCGTCGCGATAACATTTTTCCTTATCAGCCTGTCCATGCCGCTGATGCCGATCGCGCTCAGGAGACCGCCGATCGTCGTGGGGATGAGGCAGACGAGCAATGATGCGAGTATCGGCAGTGTTATGAACTCATGTACCGAAGTGCCGGAAGCTTTCCCGCTGTAAATCATGAATGGCGGAAAGGTAGCGACAGCTAGCAGGAACACGATTGTCAACGCGGAGAGTAGTATCGTGAGGGCGATCTCGTTAGGGGTCTTCTGGCGCTTCGCACCCTCGACAAGTCCGATTATCTTGTCCATGAATGTCGAGCCGGGTTCGGCGGTAATACGTATGACGATCCTGTCGCTGAGCACCTTCGTACCGCCGGTGACGGCGCTTCTCTCCTCGCCGCTCTCGCGTATGACCGGGGCCGACTCGCCGGTAATCGCCGACTCGTCGACGCTCGCGATCCCTTCGATCACAATTCCATCAACCGGTATCACGTCTCCGGCTTCGCAGACGACTATATCGCCCTTCCGCAGATCGAGGGCGTTTACCCTGGTTTCCTTGCCGTCGTCGATTCTCCTGGCCATCGTTTCGGACCTCGCCTTCCTGAGCGCCTCGGCCTGGGCCTTCCCACGGCCTTCGGCGATGGCCTCCGCGAAATTCGCAAACAGGACGGTGATCCAGAGCCAGAAGGTTATCTGAATATTGAAGAGCGACTCGTGACCCGTTACGATTTCCCGTATGACCACATATGTCGATATGAAAGCGACAACTTCGACGACAAACATAACCGGGTTTCTGACCAGCGTCTTGGGATTCAGCTTCTTCACCGAATCCACAAGCGCCTGGAGAACTATTTTTCTATCGAATGTCGATGTTAATCTAAGATCTGATTTCTTGTCCATATCTCTTATTCCTTGAAGGTGCGGATTGTCAATCGTGCCTCATTCCAAATTCTAAATCCGAAATCCTAAACTCTAAACAAATTCTAAATCCTAAATCCAAAGCTTCTAAAAGGGCTCGCATTGTTGACTGGTGACGAAATGCATTTGCGCGATTACAGACGCCACTTCGTTTCCCCGACCTACTTGCGCTAACGACGTTTTGCATTGAGTCTTTTGAGTTTTGAATCTGTTTAGGATTTAGAGATCAGTGTTTAGAATTTCCTAAAACGTTTTTCCCGCCAGCATCAGGAAATGTTCGGCTATCGGGCCGAGCGCGAGGACCGGGAAGAACGTCAGCGCCGCAACTATGATTATCACTCCGATGAGGAGGAAGCCGAAGAGCATGGAATCGGTCGGGAAAGTTCCGGCAGACGGCGGTACCGACTTCTTCTTCGCGAGACTTCCCGCGACGGCGAGGTACGCCACGATGGGAACGAACCTCCCGATGAGCATATCGATGCCCTGCGTGATATTGTAAAAGACCGTGTTTGTGCCGAGTCCGGCGAAGGCGCTCCCGTTGTTCGCCGCACACGATGTGAACGCGTAGAGAATCTCCGAGAGCCCGTGCGGTCCGCCATTGTTCAAGGCCGACAACCCGACTTTCGTCACGGATGCCACCGCGGTGAATATCAGTATGGCCGCGCCCGGCGCCAGGACGCCGATGACAGACATCTTTACCTCATACGCCTCGATCTTCTTCCCTAAATACTCCGGCGTCCTTCCGACCATAAGGCCCGCTATGAAAACGGTGAGCAGGACAAAGAGAAGCATACTGGCAAGTCCTGAACCTATTCCGCCGAAAATAACTTCACCGTACATCATGTCTACCAGTGCGACCATCCCGGAAAGGGGACTCAGGCTGTCGTGCATGGAGTTAACAGAGCCGTTTGAGGTGACGGTAGTTGTAACCTCCCATAAGATGCTGTTCGTAACTCCGAGGCGGGTCTCCTTTCCTTCCATCGAAGGGGTCGATACATAAGGAGGATGAAAGTTGTATTCTGAGTAAAGCGAGACGCCGAGCATGATGCAGAAGACCGCGAGCATCACACCCCAAATCACCCATCCCTGTCTCGGGGCTCCGGCCATTTTTCCGTATGTATATACACTCGCAGAAGCAATCAGGATGATTGCAAGCACCTCGAAGAAATTCGTCAAGGGTGTCGGGTTCTCGAACGGATGTGTGCTGTTGGCGTTGAAGAATCCACCGCCATTTGTACCGATTTGCTTTATCGCAATCTGGGAAGCGGCGGGGCCGACGGCTATAACCTGCTTCTGACCTTCGAGTGTCGTGACATGAGCATAACCGGACAATGTCTGAACCGTTCCCTGCCCGACGAGAATCAACGTCAGTATGATAGAGAGCGGAAGAAGCACATACAGAGTCATGCGAACGAGATCGGCCCAGAAATTTCCGAGGCCCTCCGTTGACTTTCGGGTTATGCCGCGGATAAGCGCGAGGAGAACCGCCATACCTGCCGCCGCGCTGACGAAATTGTGCACGGTGAGTCCCGCCATCTGGACAAAATAACTCAGTGTCGTTTCACCAGCGTAGGACTGCCAGTTGGTATTCGTCATGAAGCTTACAGCCGTATTGAAAGCAAGATCCCACGACACGTTCGGAAGGTGTTGCGGATTCAGAGGCAAATATGCCTGCGTGACCTGGAATAACCACAGCGCGACAAGTCCGACGAGACTGAAGGCGACCACTGCAAGGAGGTAAGACTTCCAGTCCATTTCCTGCCCGGGATCGATGCGGCAAATCCTATAGAACCGCCTCTCGAGTCCGCCGAAAACAGGAGTGAGAAAATTCCTCTCTCCATTGAGCGCCTTTGCCATGAACGCTCCCAGCGGCGGGGTTAGCAAGGTAAGTGCGAGAAGGAATACACCGATCTGGACAATATCGTGCATGCCGAAGAATCCAAATGTGGCGATGAGCATTAGAATTTCTCCGGCTTTATCAGAGTGTAAACCAGATACACCAGCAGCGCCATCGAAATCACGAGTCCGATTATCATATCACCTACGACCTTTGTTTTTATTGCGGATAAATATGGGAGGAATTGAGCGCAGCGGCAATTAAAGAGTCGTAAAGAGATGGGAAATAGGTATAAGGAAATTATAAAGATCTCGACGACAATGTCTGATTCACTTTGGAAACCCAAACATTCGGTATGTCTTCAAACTTTCAGGGGAATTGGGGAACTTTACAAACAGGGCGCTGGGCTGCGACGGGTGGCAGATGTCCCATCGGTCAATCGTGCGTACAAGGTTGGATAAATGCACTGGTTTACACGGATCGTCAACTCTGCTTTTCCTTCGCAGTGCCCTTAGGCACGGCCTGTTTGTAATAACCGCAGCAAAGGCCAGAAGAAGCTCCGTAGGAGCGACCTGTAAAAAGACGAACGTGTATTTTAGATTTTCAATTGTTTACAATGTTGTACGGGCCACTTCGCGTTTTACCCCGCTTCGCGGGCGAGCTAGTCAATATCGGTGGCTGAACGTTCTCGAACTGGCTAATGGTGTGAGTGCCAGTCCTTGTCCAAAGAGTAATGAAAAGATTTGAACTCTAACATTTAGAATATCCACGGGATCAGGTGCCAATGTACTCTTGTGCAGTGCTCTTTATAGCCGGGCAGGTTTTTCACGAGAAATCTCTCTTCGTCAAAAAGGCGCCAGACGAGTCCAAGAATCGTGAGGAAAGCAGCGGTCAGCCCCCACTAGGAAGCGAGCGCCAAAGATAATGCCACAAAGTACACTGCCGCACTCACGTACATCGGATTCCGCACAACCGAGTAGGGGCCGGTTGAGGTGACTTTTTGCTCCTTAGATACCTCCACTGTTGCGGAACCGAAAGGGTTTTCTTTGAACACCAGATAAACCATCCACATGCTCACTATTATCATGATATCGCCGACAACGGAAAGCCATGGTGGCACGCTTGACCATCCGAAACGACGATCAAGACCCGGGACGATGAATACGCCGATGGCAGGGAGGCCACCTAACACTACTATGATTTTCTGAGCAGGACGCTCCTCCGAAGCAGGCCCGAACTTTGCCCTCCTTTCCAGGATTACGGGATCTTTTACTATATAAAAAGTAAGAAGGACGCTCGAGACGGCGCCTGCTCCCAGATATAGCCAGGCCTGCCAATAGTCAACGGTCCCCGCCGAACTCAAAACGTGGCGATGGCTCCCAGGAGTAGTGTCGGTTGTGAAGTCCTCGCCGGAAATGGCGAGCTCGCCGAGATGAACAAGTTTCCGTTTGCAAAGTCGTCGCGCGCTTCCAGCCTCAGTATCAATGGGCTCCAGGGACGGTACTCGTAAGTCGCCGTAATCTCCTTGAATGTCGCCTTCGGCAAAGTCACGCCAGTGGCATAATCCTGCGGGTCATAATAAATCTCGCCGCGAAGGGCGATGTCCGACTCTGAATCGAGGTTGTATTTCGTGTAAGCAGCAATACCCTTCCAGATATTCAAAACACTCGCCACGCGCTCCCTCCCATAAACCGCATCGGCAGCCAGCGACAGGTTTTCTCCGACTTGCTGCGTAACGATCAGCTCACACACATCCCTTTTTCCGTAATGGACGCCCGCCGGCTGCTCGAACACGCTTATGCCGTTCAGTGTAAGCGTCGTGGTGGATGTCGGAGAATAGTTCAGTCCCAGTGCGACCGACTTGGACCTGTTATTATCGATTACCGTATTCCAACCGTTCACGAGACAGAGGGTTGCCGTAAAATTATTAGCGACCGGGTAAGTGAGGCGGATCCCGGTATGATAATACGGGACGGCCCAGGCAAACAGCAGCGACCGGCTGTAATTCCAATTGCCATTTGTTTCGATTACCTCATAACCCATCAACGTCGTAAATTTTCCGACGTCGACCGTCAGTCCTGAGCCGACGGGAACGACTGCCGTGAGATAAGCTTGTTCGACCAGATCCAATGTGCTGGTCATTGGAGACGCGGCGCCCGTCAGCGGATTCAGCAGACCCTGGACTACGTCGTTTGCAGTTCCGAAGCCAATGTCGATCCGGAAGCCGACCGGTTGAGCCTGTCCCTGCACGGTAAGCTTGGCAAGGTTCAAACCGAATTGGTTTTCATAAATGTCGAAGTTCCTGAGCTGGTTCATCTGGTTTGAAGGGCTGTTGAAGTTCTTACTGTAGTAGACATCAACGAAGCCGCTCCAGGAAATTCCGGGCT
>JAJYOS010000191.1 GCA_021796055.1 Bacteroidota bacterium | reverse complement strand
AAAACACCTGTTTCTCAAGCACTTACAGATACACGACCCGAATTTCAACAGCACCATCTCGATAACCAATTGAATTTATTCGACTTATAGTTGGACACTAATGATTGCTAATATTAACGCAACTGCATTGGGATTTCCCTCTCTTGCATGAGGAATATTCGAATCAACATCGATACTCAAACCTTTCGAAATTTCGATGGCGGGTGTCAGCTGTTCTTTTGGCTGAACAACTATCTCGTTCAACTTTGCCATCGGTCTGTTGAAAGCGAGCGGGAGTCTGTAATTGCTCAGGCCATAAGAGCCGTAATGCTCCATCAAGTCAACGTATACAGGGACGTCTGTAGCACGATTGTTTGTGTATAGACTGAATTTTATATCTTTGTACTGGCCTGGCGCGAGACTGCCGAGTTGAAAAGTCGTTTTGCTATCTTGCGCGAGAAAAACATTTTGGCCTAATCGAACGCTGGCGTTCACATCTCTTGCGTCACCCAAACCTGCGTTCTGTATCCTTGCTGTGATACTTACAACTTTGCCTGGCTGGATTATGCTGCCGCCCTCTGCATCTTCGACACCTACGTCTGAAACCACAAGTTTCGGGGGAACAAACGCTTTTGTGGTGAAAACAATTTTAGTCGGGGGCGGTTCAAAACCGTTGGCCTCAATGAATTTTAAAACAAGAGAAACATCTCCTGATGAAACGTCCTGAAGTGCTGTTACCGGTATTTCGATTGTTTTGCTTCCACCAGCGGGAATGTCACCAATGTCCAAAGTCGGAGAATATGATAATCCATCATAACTACTCGGTTCGATCTTTACACTTAATCCGTAAGCGTCACCTTTTCCTGAATTATTGACCTTTACAGTTATCTTCCCCTGTTCATCTGCATCAAGCAGGTTGTTTCCGGAAGGCTCCGAGAAAGACACATTGGCTGATAATGAGGGAGGTAATGAAGATAGCAGAGGAGGCGTAGCTGAGATCACCCAATCTCTTTGGGCGGAAGAAGCGCGAAAGCGGCCGACAATCCCGTTGAAACCGCCATCATATCTGTGGTACGCCCAGAATCCCGAGACGTTTTGTCCGATAGCTGGAACATCAACCGGTGATTTGAAATTCCCGGCGCTGCCCATGATCATGGTGAATGAGGGATCGGAATAAACTATGGACCCGTCGACCATTATGTACTGCCCTTCACTGCCGTAGCTAATTCCAATCGTATGCCATTCTCAAAACCGAAAACGAGTGACTTTTGCAACTGCATTATGGGTCACCGGCTGACCGTATTTCGTCTCGGTGGACCAATAAATTATCCCGTTTCTCGTCACTCTAAGGGTCATCCCGCCTGGCCAATAAACATCTCCGCCAGGGATGTCCGTGCCAAAAATTTGAGCAGTCGTGTCAGAAGAGTGGAACGCATAATTGTCGTAGTGGTACCCGGAGTGGATCTTAATAAGAAACTCCAAAGTACCCTGTCTTGGGAATCGATTGTTAAACGAATATTCGATGCGGCTGTCGTTTCGATATGAGAAGACTGCCCCCGCATCGCCAACAGCGGTCGAGTAAATGATTCCGTGCGCTGTCCCAACTGTCGAGCTGTTAAACTCTTCCAAGATCAACGTGTACGGTGAATCTCTCTGTGACATGTTTTGAGCGTAGACGCCTAAAGCAAAGGTCACGACACAACCCAGCGTCACCAAGAGTGTACTAACAGTCGGGTAAACCTTATTGTTCATTTCATTCTCCTCATTATCGTAAGCGCCGCCGATGCCGCAGTTCTCAAGTCTTGTGGGGACATGACGAGCCATTTCTGGAGATCTACTATTGCGCTCTGATATGTTGGCAGAATCCCTGATGATTCCTCTGCCATACCAAACCATCGTCCTTCGCTCCTGAAGGAAAAAGCGCCACGAGGTTTTAGTGAGAATCCTAGCTTCATTTCTCTATTCTCTCAATAACCGTCTGTCCATCCCCTTCTATATGCGCTTCCTGCGGACGCTGGTACAGGCGATTGGAATAATATGGCAGACCGTCGTTGGGATCGTTGATGTATTTGATTAATTCATCGGCAGTAATTGTTCCATCATGGTTGAAATCGGCGGCACCCTGAAGTCCCTTCAGGAAGAAGTAAGTGAACATTCCGTGACGTTTCTCGTCGTACCAGTTTGAGACCTGATCAGGCCCGGACGACTGAAATATCACGGTGTTCGAATCGGCAACTAATGGGTTATTAACTCTCAGCAATGCTGGACTTGCATATTTTATCAGTGATTGCCCGTTGCCTGCCTGACCGGAGAAACATGCATCCACCACAATTATCTTGTGTCTCGCATCGAGCTTCTCTATGTCCATATAAAACTGTTTCATGTCATAAGCATTGTCGTCACTCACATAGTTAGGGTCGCAGTCCCATGGTACAAGGTACGCTTCATGATTTGTCGTGCTTGGCGCTCCATGACCTGTGTAGTAAATGAACAGATCAGAGCTACCGTCTGGCTTAAGATAAGATGGCAGTATTTTCTTTATATAGGTTTGAATTTGTCCATAAGTCAATAGCTCATCGGGGTCTCTTGGAAGTATATTCTCCGGCTTGAATCCCAAAGCTTTGATCAGATATTGCCTTATCACAGCTCCGTCATGCTTTGCGTATTTTACGGCAGGAATGCCTGGGTTCTGGTAATTCGATATAGCTAATATCAGCGCCACAGCATTCGGGTTTTCTTCTCTTCCTTGTGGAATATTTGTATCCACGCCAACGCTCAATCCGGTTGATGGCTCTATCCCAGGCGTTTGCTGTTGATTCGGTTTAACAACTACTTCGTTCAGCGATGCCATCGGCTTGTAAAACTCAAGCGGGAGTTTGTAGTTACTCAATCCGTAAGCGCCATACTGCTCGGTCAAGTTTACGTAAATCGGGACACCCGCCGCACGATTGTTGGTATACATACTGAAACGTATATCCTTGTAATTCCCCGGTGAGAGGTTCCCTAGTGAAAAGCTTGTGTCACTATTCGTTGTGAAGAATACATTCTGAGGATCTCCATTCCTAACACCTGCAGTTACATCCCGCGCAATTCCGAGTCCGATATTTTGCACTCTTACCGTCACCGTTGCGATTTTCCCAGGCTGTATCATGTTGTTCCCATCTACATCCTGAACGCCAACGTCTGATATAAGAAGTTTCGGCGGAACGAAAGCCTTCGTCGAGAAAGTTATTCTCGTTGGCGGCGGCTCGAACCCGTTTGCCTCATTAAACCTAAACTCAAGGGACCCATCATGGGTCGTTACCGAATGAGAGGCACTTATGGAAACTGAATAAGACTTCGATTCACCTGGCATGATGTCCCCAACATAGAATTGCGGAGTGTAATAAAGACCGGGAGAATCCTGGGGACTGATATTGCCCCCAATCCGGTACGCCTCTCCTCTTCCAACGTTCGTCAGCTTGACTGTTATCGTGCCATTTTCATCAGCATCCAGCATATTGTTGCCCGATGGCTCTGAAAACGATAAGGAGGCTGCTAACTGCGGTGGACGATTAGGATCAAAGTGCGTCGCAGTCGCCCAGAACTTGTGTCCCGATCCTTTCTGGACCCAGCCGTCACGCTCGCCATTGCTGACGTGATACCATCCGGAATATTCACTGAGGAGTTGAATCTCGCTGCCCCGTGGTAGTTCTGCCAACCTTCTGCTTCTCAGATCGGCGTATGAGTGCATGTAGGTATTTTGTTCATCAACAGTGAAATACTCCCGTGTCCACTTAGCGGATGAGAGGGTTATGGTATGATCTACGTTTCCATTTGGAACCCTGACATTGAAATAGACATTCTGCGGGCCTGAGAAATAAGTCATTCCGAAGTCGGCAACAGGGTCAAATGTGAACATCCCCTGCCAGTCGGTGGTATATTCCCGAGAAGTCCGACCAGCCGTAACAATGACCTTTTGATTGGACAGTGGGACCGCTGTGCCTGATCTGAATGTCCTACTCGTTTGACCATTGACTAGATCGCCGGTCTGAGTTACCTGGCCTGCGCTTTTCATGGCAAACAGAGATCCAAAAAACAACACTCCGCCGATAACCATCAAACCTATCCCGAGCGCCTTTTGTCCACCGTTGTTGCCGGCCAACGAATCAATTTGGTACCCGCCCACAATGGCTCCTACACTGGCGACCATCATGAGCAGCGATCCTATCCCACTAGTCTGTTGTACTTCGGCTCTCTTCTCAACTTGCGTGTATCGAATTTGTGGAGTTTTCGTGATCAGTATCTGTGCGCGGGTGTCCTCAACTGTCGGAGTCTTCTCTAACTCGGTTTGGTAGGTGTATGAATCAGTGACCTCACTCCCTGGCACCATTTCTGTTCGCACTAACGGACCAGCGGAGTAACTGTAGCAACCAGCAACGGTATAAGTGCCGAATGAAAAGAGAAGAGAATAAACAATCCATGTGGAGAAAACGTGACCGGCAGCTTTGGTGTGCCTAAGGCTGAACAATTGTACCCTACGCATTTGGGCCTTTTACCTCTAATATTTCAGGAGTTGGATTGACATACGTGCAGATTTCCCTGAACAGCTTTTTCCCCGAGAAAGATAAGCGGTCCGCATTTCCTATCATGAATCTCTGACTCTGAGAAGAAGCTGGGGTGGAAATGACCAGCACAGGGATAGGCGAGTGAGAAAGTGAAGCAGAAAATCGAACAACGCTGCCCATGACCGAGCGCCGCCACCTGCACGCACTCATTTCAGCACCATCAGCTTCCTCGCCTCAACATAATTGCCTGCCTGAAGTCTGTAGAAATACACTCCGCTCGGAAGATTGCTTGCGTTAAATCTCACTGAATGAGTTCCCGCGCTCTGACGCTCGCTAATCAGCGTCTCCATTTCTCTTCCAAGAACATCATACACCTTTATTGTGACATGGCTACTCACAGGCAAATCATAGCTGATGATAGTTGTCGGATTGAAAGGGTTCGGATAATTCTGATAAAGCCTGAAGTTGGATGGCGGTTCCATCGGCCGTTCTACCTTTGTCACACCGTTCGGATTGTAGACGCTGACGCCGCCTCCATAGTCCTGGGCACCAAACCAAATATTCCCGTGGTTGTCAGCCATGATACCTTCGATGTAGTTATATCCTATGCCGCTATTCGCTGTCGTGAAAGTGGTCCATGAAGTACCATCAAATTTGGAGACACCATTTCCATAGGTACCAACCCAAACTGAGTTTGTCGAGTCTATGCAAAAACAATGTGCTGGGGCTGGAGCGCTCCAGGAATTCCACTGAGACCCATCATAACTAACAACATAATTGCCGAAGAGGTTATAGTTCACCCAATTCCAGACCAGGAACCAAATCTTACCTGTCTTATCCACGGCCATCGACCAAATGTAGTCATACGGCAAGCCACTGTTCTGAGAATTGCGAACGGTCCAGTTCGTACCGTCGAATTTCGCGACTCCTTTGTTTGTCCCAAACCAGACATTGTTTTGGGCATCAACCACGCAACAGTAGACAGTATTTGAGGGTAAAGGGCTATTCAAAGTATCGTATGTAATCCATGCTGTTCCGTCGTATCTCACAACTCCTTTGTCGTAAGTTCCGAACCATGCAACATTATCCTTATCTATTGTGACGCACTCGATATCATTACTGGGGAAATTCCCTTTTGCAAGATTGTAAGTGGTCCATTTTGTACCATCGAAATGTGATGCGCCTCCTTCGAAATAATATTTGCCCATGGTGCTCCCTCCGACACTCCACGAACCTCCGACAATCCAAGGATTGCCGGATCTGTCAAAACTAATCTGATTTACCATGTTAGAGGCATAAATCCCACTATTCAGTGAGTCAAAAGTTTTCCACGAAGTGCCCTTGTCTTCGACGACTCCATTCTGAGTGGTACCCATCCAGATTGCGCCATCTGTCGATAAACCAAAATGATAAACGGGGGAAAACGGTAACGTACCAGAATGGACATCAATGGTTTTCCAATTGGTCCCATCAAACATAAGTAGCTGTCCACCGTCTCGCCATGCCAAATCATTCTGTGTCATTAGAACCGGGACCAACGCAAAGTAGACGTTTCCAAGACTGTCCGCGCAACTGCATGTAATTCTTGAGTAAGGTGGTAACTTTGTGGTAGTTGAATCAAAGACCCGCCACTGTGCTCCATCGAATTCAAGAATTTTCGGAGCGGTACCCCATGGCAAGTACGTAAGCCAGAGGTTCCCTTTTGAATCGACGGTGGATAAACTAAGACTCGAGGTTGAGGCCACAGTCGATGGAGTTGTGTACTCGTGCCATGACGCACCGTCGTACATTGAGATTCCCCGCGCAGTACAGAACCATGTTCTGCCGAGATTGTCAGCCAAAACTGCGCTCACGCTATTCGAGCCAAGACCGCTGTTTGAACTATCCATCTGAGTCCACTTAGTGCCATCATAATGTTCTACGCCGGGGCCATTGACTGCCCACACTCCGCCGGACCTGTCAACGGCAAACGATTGTATGTAAGCGTCACCGGTAAGAATTTTATTGACAGCCCCATTTTTATAATTCCATAGCCCACCAACCCCCATATTGAACCAAACCGTCCCATCGGGTGCTACCTGCATTTTGTAGATGCCTCCAATCGGCTGGGAATTGCCAGTTGCTACGGTGGACCATTTTGTGCCGTCGTATACTCCTATCCCGTCGTTTCCCCAATTGCCAGCAACCCATACCCGGCCGTCAGCACCAACCGCCAACGCTTGTACGTCATTAGCAACTAGTCCATCAGCTCGAGTGAAGATCGCTTTTGACGAGGTTACCGGATCGAACCGGACGACGCCTCCTCTTGCACCGATCCATAATGTGTCGTTGTAGCAGGCAAGTGAAGTGATGTAATCGATGTTTGTGTAGTTTATCCACTGCGGCTTCTGCGAGTAAACTGCAAATGGCACCACAAAGATGGATATCAGAAAGAACGTGAAGTGTCTCTTCAATGATCGGTAATAACGTTTCATTCTCCTAACTCCTTTATCATCGTCTGTGAGTTGTTATGTGTCTGCTCACTTGAGGAGTACCAACTTTCTCGCATTTGTATAAGGGCCAGAAGTCAGGCGGCAAATATACACGCCACTTGACAATCCTGCAGCATCTAAGGTCACTTGATGGTTGCCCGCAGCTTGCCAGCCATTAATAAGTGTTTTGACTTCTCTTCCGAGTATATCATAGACTTTCAGTGTGACAGAACCTCCAGCCGATAGTCGGTAGCTGATAGTTGTGGACGGGTTAAACGGATTAGGATAGTTCTGATGCAGAGAGAACTTTGAAGGCTCTCTCATTTGCGATAGTGCATCCGTTAATGTGGAATGATTACTCTTCAGAAGTCCTTTCCCGTTAGTGCCGCCGAGGAGATAACCACTTTTGTCGAAAGCGAGAACTTGGACATCCAATTCCGTCGAGTCAATATTTGACCATGTCGCGCCGTTATCAGTGGAATAATAGACTCCATCTGAAGTCGTGACGGCAAAAACTTTTTCTACAGAATTCACGGCGACCGAACTCACCGAATCTTCGCTGAGAACACCACCCAATGGACTCCAACTGTCTCCATGATCGGAGGATTGATAGACACCACCGCCGTTCGTTCCTGCAAAGATGCTGCCACCACTGCTAATGGCAAGGGTTGTCACATTCATGTCTGTCAAGCCATTGTTTACCTGCGACCAGCTCGATCCCCCGTCCGTCGAACGGAAGATGCCGGCTGGGCTTGTACCGGCATAAAGAGTGCCATCAGCGCCACATGTGATAGAATTGATTTTGGTATCTGTAATTCCCTGGGAAGCCCGGACCCAGTCCGCGCCAGCGTCGGTGCTCTTGAATACGACGCCATATCCTCCTACGTAGACTCCGTCTGATGTATCTGTCGCAATCGAGTTAATGGAGATGGTTGTCAATCCGTTATTTGTTTGTTGCCACGATTCACCATCGTCTGTTGATCGGTAAACACCTGCACCATTTGTTCCAGCGAAGATTGTGCCCGATTTACTCAAGATGAGATGATTAACAGGAGTACTGCCAAATAGCCAATCAAATGTCCAGGTATTTCCGCCATCAGTTGTGCGGAAAAGGTGACCGTTTTCAGCGGCCACCAACATCGCCTCAGTTGAAGTGACAAGAACAGCCGAAACGGTTGTGTTTGCTAATCCCACGTTCGCTTGTTTCCAGGTTTGACCTTGATCAGTTGAAAGGTAATTGCCGTTGTACCAGGTCGTGGCGACGAGATCTTGGCCAGGCAGCACATAGATTCCTTTAAAGTAGTCGATGGGTGTAAGGTTTGAATTGTAATATGTCCAAGTATTACCGCCATCTGTGGAACGGGCGACCGAACCGAATGTATTCGCAAAGATGAAACCGTTATGGGGATTGATGGCAATCGTGACGACCCTGGACCCAGATACATCTGAGTTCACGATGGACCAACTTGCTCCATCGTTGGTCGAGCGGAAAATGCCTCCGTAATCAGTGCCAGAATAGAGATAACCGTTGGAGCTTGCCACGAGACAGTTAACACGTGTAGTAGTGAGTCCCGTGTTAACGCTGTCCCAGGTGACACCATTATCTGTGGACCGGAATACACCCCACGGACTAAAGGAGGCGGCAAATAAATGATGACTAACTGGATTCGATGTCAACGCTTGGACGGTAGCTCCTCTTCCGAAGTCCTGATTCATATGGCTCCATGTACTGCCATCGTCCGTTGAGCTGTAGACTCCATATGCCGATAGGGCGAAGATGCGCTGCAGTTCATCTATGTGGATCAAATAAAACCACCCCTGGAATGATCCGACTTGCGTCCACGTATCGCCTTTATCGGTCGATTTGAATATTCCGCTATTATTTACACCGAAAACATTTCCGGAGGAATCCACGGCTAGACTCGCTAAACCTGGGGTGCTGACATCGCTCCAGCTTTCACCTGAGTCTGAAGAACGGAAGAGGCCGGCATAATCGGTTCCATACGCCAGATTTCTTGATGTGTCGATTGCGACAGAATAGAAATAGCGATCACATGGGCCGTTGAGACTATGCCAGAAAGAATTCTGAGCCTCTCCCACTACAGAGGAAATGAAGAAGAATACAAGAAATGTTGTCTTTTTCATGTAACCCTTCCCTTCTTGATGTTTCCTATCTCTTTCTTCACTGCAAGTACCACTTCGCGCTTGAGGGCAGTCGAATAGAGATCACGAGGATCCCTTTGACTGCATCGGGGCTGTACGACGAACGCAAGCAC
>JAJYOS010000190.1 GCA_021796055.1 Bacteroidota bacterium | reverse complement strand
CCTCTCCGCCCCTCGGATCAGCAGTGCCTACCGGCACCTCCAATACCAAAAGGCTCATTACGGTGGTCCCCTTTTACTTTGCCGCTACCCCCGTCAGTGGTTCCCTTTTACTTTACCGAACACAGAATTATCTTGATCAAGCAGGATAGGCTTAGGATCTTCTTCCTTCGCAATACCCATGAGGCTTCAGCCTTTCCCTTGGCCAGGTACTACCAAGCTCTGTTCCAGCACCGAGCAGAGTGGGAAAACCGGTTGACGGACGATTGCAGGGTGAGGTATGCTTAGAGACAGTTTACAAGGGGCTTTTTTCGTCAACATCACGACCGTTTTGCTTCTTTCAGGTTGGGTGGGAGACTCCGCACATATTTCAGGATAAGGACTAACGATCTGATGGCATCGCTTATGTTTCCGATGACAACGAATCCTGCCTCAAACTTAAACGACACCTGGCAGTATTGGCGTCCTCCTGGAAGCAGTGTCGTAGAGTTGGGAACTGTGCACGGTCTCGATGTGGCTCTTCCAACACACTTCCATGATGAAGACCAGATAACATTCGTGCTCTCTGGTAGACGCAGATTCATTATCGGCGAGGAACTGGTTGTCGTTACCCCAGGTCAGGGGGTGCACATTCCAGCGGAGACACCCCATCGCTCGTTGTCCGAACCATCACAGGTATTCTGTATCAACATATACACAACACCTGGCTCATACGAAGTATGCGAATTTATATTCGGTCTGACTCGTCTATGGCAGAACAAAGGTCACATTGGCTGGTCCGACTTTGCTATCCTCGCGGATGAATATAGGCGCATTACCACGGCTAGTACAAACCGGATTGGCGAAGATCATGCCTATGGCGAACCATGGGAGACTGTGAGCCAAGCTGCACAAATTGCTGGCATGACCCGTGAAGGCTTCTCCCGTCGTTTCAGAAGAATTCATGGCGTCCCACCGCACACGTTCTGGTTACTTGAGAAACTGAACGATGCTCGAAGGCTGCTCAGGACTGGCGAGTCTATTGCCGCAGTAGCAGCAGAATCCGGTTTCTCTGACCAAAGCCACCTTGGGCGATGTTTTCGGCGTGTTTTTGGCGTTACGCCGGGCCGATACCGGGCGAGATAGCCCGAGTCACATCTGTTCTATACCCCTGTTGCCCAAATCTATTACTTTCAATTCAAAAGCACGGCATTGGCTCAGCCTACGCAGCTGTTTTGATCGTGATCTGCTTGATTCTCAGATGCATCAAAGCAAGCGAGTTGGTTGCCGGCTGACTAATATTCCAACGTGACCGTGCAATACTGAGGAGAGTAACATGACACCTGCTTCATATGCACTTTCGTCTCTTCTAGTGGTCGGCGCTGGTGTGAGCGTCGCCCTGCAACAGGTCCTGAACGCGAATCTACGCGCACAAATCGGTTCACCCTGGTGGGCTGGCTCCGCAAGTTATTTTGTCGGCATGCTGTCGATGTTGGCGGTCTCCCTGGCCGCACCAGGACCTCGGCTATCAGCCTCGTTCGTCGGGAACACCTCTTGGGTGTCATGGACGGGCGGTCTTTTTGGTGCGATATTCATCGGAATCTGCATCCTCATGGTTCCTCGTCTCGGGGCCGCGACGACTCTCGCCTTGATCGTAGTTGGGCAGATGCTCGGCTCTCTCGCGTTCGACCACTTTGGCATGCTCGGGATTCCTGTTCACCCCGCAAGCTTCATTCGGTTGGCTGGCGCTGCTTTCTTAATCGTGGGCGTCGTCCTGATCCGGCTGTAGCTTTAAGCTGGTTGAGAGGGCACATTATGAAGATAGCTATCGTAAGCGACATCCACGGCAATTATGACGCCTGGAGCGCCTTCAATGAAGAATACGATGAACTATGGGTACTCGGAGATCTTGTGAACTACGGGCCACAGCCGAGGGAGGTGGTCGCAGAAGTAATGGAAAAGGCATCGGTGGTCGTGCAGGGAAACCATGACAACGCTGTGGCACATGACGATGACTCGAAGTGGACTTCACGCTATCGGGAAATGTCAACAGCAACAAGGACATACACGTCATCTGTTATTGGTATTGCGCTAAAAGCATACCTCAGCAATCTACCTTTGCAGGCACAAGTTGAGCGTAACGGAAAGCTATTTTATCTGACGCACGCGTCACCCTCGAACCCGCTCTACGGGCGGTGCTTGCCAGACGCGAAAGAATGGATCACAGACTTTGACAAACTTCCGGCCGACGTTCTACTCGTTGGTCATACCCATGTGCCGCTCATTCGCAAGATCGGGGACAAGGTGTTACTTAACCCAAGGAGTCTCGGGCAGCCGCGTACAGGCAACTCTCGCGCGAGCTACGCTGTCTATCAGGATGGTAAGTTCGAACTGAGATACTTCCGGTATCCGGTCAGTGCAACTGTTGAAAAACTCAAAGCGTTGGCTTTGCCGAGACATATCATAGCTGAACTTGCTGACATTCTTGAGACAGGCTCAGTCTGATAGAACGCGTGCAACCGGTTGCAAAACCTCAATGGAAGAAAAGTACAATGCATTATCGCATATTGACTCAACGCAGCAAGAGAGCAAACATCCTGAGATTTCCAAACCTTGGAAAAAGCTCGAAGACGCTCAAGGCGAAGGCGCTGATACCATTTCGCAATTCAACAAGTAAGTTGCAAATAAGGGAAGTTCGTCATTGAGCTGACCCTATTCGGATCGCCGTGAAGCTCTCGCAAACCTTTGCAGAGTGCGTGCTCTACGCCATCGAGTGACGAACCCGGTGGAAAAAACGGTTGACGGAGTGACGGAGGGTGAGGTACGCTCAGAACCAGCGTAAAAGGGGCTCTTTCATTAACGAGACCACGGTCTTGCTACTCCTGGGTCTTGCGGGGAAGCGCAATCGGCTTTTTCGGGTCGGCGGAACCAACCAGAGACCGTTAGTGACCCAAGAAATCTCCGGACTGGCAAGTCCGCCGCATAATTTCGGTTGCAATGTAGGCGCATGGCATGTTGTAGCGGGAAGGATCTCTCGTCCTCGACTTGACCTGCCGAATGCTCCCATTTGCGATGCCAAGAACTCAGAAAAAGAAAGGAAAGGATCTCATGGAATTGAACAGAAGGGATTTCTTAATAGGCACCGTTGCAGCAATAGGAGCGGCAACAATAAGTGACGGAACCTCCCATGCACGTGATCGACAAGGACCTGACGGCGAGGGAGTCGCGGCTGCCCTGACCTATGAGATTTATGCTTTGAAATGGGCTGGGCCTGTACCGCGGAAATTGGCTGTGGTCCTGTGGTGGGAAGACTGGGATAAGAACACCGAGATGAACTATTACGTGTGGGCCATCAAAGGGAAGGACGAGATCATTGTCGTGGATACAGGCAGCTATTTGAGCTTGGCCAATCAGCGAAAACTGACTTATTACGTGAATCCGGTGGAGGTGCTGGGGAGCATTGGTGCTAACAAAACGAATGTGAAGAAGGTAATCATTACTCACTGCCATTGGGACCACCTCGCAGGCATCGAGATGTTCTTGCAAGCTTTTCCCGAAGCGGTGTTCTACATACAAGAAAAAGAGTTTGATTTCTGGACCAACAATCCCATTGCTAAAAGAGCTCCCTTCGCAAAAGTGACCGACGAGAAGACGATTAAGGCCCTCGCACAGCTCGGGGGAACGCCACGTTTGCAGCAGATACCAGGAGACGCGGAAATCATGCCGGGCATTGAGCTGATCCTCGCCCCAGGCCACACGACTGGGCTCCAAGCGGTAGCGGTGAATACGGTGAAGGGAACCGCAATCGTTGCCTCAGACTGCGCTTTCGTGCATGAGAGTTTCGAGCAAGACATTCCAAATTCTGTGATCACTGACTTGGTGGCTTGGATGGGTTCTTTCGACAAATTGAGGGCGAAAGCCTCATCCATTGATCTGATCTTTCCAGGGCACGATGTGAGGATGTTTGACGGATTTTCCCAAGGTGGCTGAAGGGATCACACAACTCGTATGATGTTGTGATTATGCGTCAAACTGAGGCGACCGTTGATTGCCCAAATCTGACCTTCTCGACCGGACTGCGAGCGTCATTTGACGCTAATTCTCGGGAATGCTTTGAGTATTCGTAATGGCAGGGGATAGGAGCCCGCCCTAATTGCGGTTGATTTTACTTCTTCAACAGGACTCAGGGTCTGGGCCTCATTTGAGGTTTCGAATTCCTCGCTCTTGTGGTTTCCGCCTCTCTGCTTCCTCTTATCCAGCGTCTCCAGGCACTGTGCAATATCTGCGATGCGGCCTTACTCGTCTCGCCAAGGATATCGGAGCCGCCAATGAAAACGGTATTCGTGAATCGGATATACTCCTGGCGGTCCTTGACGGTGCTGAGGTTGATTCGGGATGCGCCGCGGAGATTGGGTTTGCTATGGCGACCGGGAAAAGGTGCTTCGGATTGCGTACCGATTGGCGTGACTGCGGCGAGTTCGGACTTCCCGTGAATCTGCAACTTCTTCACTTCATAGAAAAGAGCGGCGGCACTCTGTTTCGGAGAATCGAGGAGATTGAATTCTGACCAACAGACATCGGCAAGTGCGTGACGAGTTGCCGTGATTCTTCTGGAATTTGCCCCACTTTTCGCTTTATCTTGGAACTTTCGGAAAGTTATTGACGCCTGCCCCTATGGAATGTATTCTAATTATCAGAAAGTTCCAAAACTGGCAGGGAGCGGCTGTCTTACAAAGAGAGAGCTTAGGATATCCTATGGCGCAGGTGAAAAATTGAGGCAACGCGCTCAGGCCGAGTCCGCCCAAATGCCTCATGAGGTTGTCCGGCACACAATGTGGCCATCAAGCGGCACCCCCCCTGATTCACGAAAAGCGCAACTTGCTCGGAATTCAGATAGTACAAGAGGAGCAGGGATTATGACCGCATCAGCCAAGAAAAAACCGCCGCAAGAATTGGTCGTGTACATTGAAGATTACATCGAGGAATATGTCCGTCCAATTATCGAAAGAGTCAGCAGGGAGACCGCCGAGCGTGTTTTTGAAGAGAAGCTTTCAAACCTTCAGAAGATTCCCGTAGCCACGAGTGCCGGATACCCTCCTGCTCCGCCGTTGCCCGAGACTGTTGCAGGGACTAGACGCCATACGGTGCAGAGAGGTAAACTTGCCGGGACGGTGGACTCGGCATTACAAGACCTTTTTGAGACTGAAAGACAAGAGCGCGGGTGCAGCGTGTCTCGGATGCTTGACATTGTCCTGTGGAATTATTTTTCCATGGGTAAGCCCGAACGACCGAAGATGTCCTTTGAACTTTCCGAACATTCGGCCCCTGAAGAGTGATCTCGCGGGCAAGTGTATCCTTTTGAGAGTCTTTCATGTGAAGCACTCAAGACCGCCGGACTCTTTACTTTGAAGATTGGACAGCGAAGGAACTCCGATGCACGACCAAGCCCTAGCCCCGATTTCGCATGAACCTTTCGCTGATTCCGTCGCTGTCGCAACAGGGATCGAGACTGACGAACTTCTCCAGGCTTTCCTCTCCGGAAAGTCTCCCAAGACTATAGACGCGTATAAACGGGATTGGGAAGACTTTAGACAGTTCATCGAAGCCCGCGATATGGATCACGTTGCGAGAATTTTCCTTTCCTGCGGTCTCCACAAGGCCAATCACCTGGCCCTGAAGCTCAAGACCTACCTTGTTGAAGGAGAGAATTGCAGCCCACAACAGTAAACCGAAAACCCGCCAATTCCGGCGACCGTGTCGACAGGCTGATTTTCAATATTGAACTTGAGTTACCCATCTATTCAGGAGGCTGTCATGAAAAAACTGGTGCTCGTAGCATTCAACGGGGAATTCATGTGTTTTGTCCATGTGCTACTCAATGCATTGGACATGAAGGCCCGCGGCTATGACGTGAAGATAGTAATTGAGGGCGCAGCGACGAAGGTTATCCCGGAGCTTTCTGTGGAGGGCAATCCCTTGAAGGGCTTCTATCAGAGAGTGAAAGACTTGGGGCTGATAGATGCCGTGTGCAAGGCTTGTTCAACCAAGATGAATGTCTTGTCCGCAGTGGAGGCCGAAGGACTCCCCATCGCTGATGAAATGTTTGGGCATCCAAGTCTGGCGCGGTATATCGAAGCAGGCTACGAGGTCATAACCTTCTGAGGCGACCCAACGGCGGGGACGACCAATACATCCGGTATCCAACCACTTTGCCGTCGTATGTTTGTCCGATGTCGATTCCGACTCGCACGATCAAGAGAATTCTTGCGCATCTTTTTGATCCCGACCGACAAGTGGATCGTTGGTGGGTGTCGTACTACGGAAAATGACGGTTATCCGTAGTACATTTCCGTTGTAGAAAATCGACAAGACAGACCTGCAAGACCTCATTAAGAACTCCCCAACTCCACTCATATTGAATGGCCGCCGCGACAGGTGGGAGCACCGGTCGCCGACCTCGCCCGCGCTCACGAGGCGGAGGGAGGCGGAGCCGCAGGAGAGTTGCCAGTGGAGTAGAACCTGAGGAAATGACTGAGCCGGAACATGGCTGTAGAAACTCGGCGAACAACCGGAACAACTTCGGAAACAACCGAACGATTCCGGATCGAAAGATCCTGAATTTTCTCGCAGCATAGCCTTATGCGATGTAATTTGGGAGGAGTCGTGCTATCATTGATTTAGCCTGAGTCTTCGTGCTGCCGAAGGGAGAAACTTCGCCGAGAACAGGGCCGCGAGTAGCGTTGACGGAAATCTACGGGCAGCCCGTCGCGGGGCGATCCTTTCCTCGCAGTGTATTCGAAAAGGAACGATTGAGCCAAACAAATCTGAGAATACATGGAATGTTAACTTCCACGATTAATATCGCGGCTGTGTTCCCCCGTTATTCTATGACAATGGTGTGTCTCCTGTTGTTGTGGGCCTGCGGGAACACCGCTGAAGCAGCCCAAGCGGTTCATCCCCTGGCCCCACCGGATACGTCAAGTCCGATGGCTAGCCTCAGGACATTCCTAGATAATACGAACAACGCAGTCCGAGAATTCGAAGCAGGCCGCAGGGACAAGGCAAGAGTTCTCGCTAATCGAGCAGCTCGGTGCCTGAATCTTGAGAAAGAACCCCCCGCTCTGAGGCACGTGCTGGCGTTTTATGCGACCTTGTATCTCAAGGAGACACTGGATCGCATTGAAATCCCCCCGGATGATGAGATTCCTGACGCGAAAGCCGTCCGAACTGAGAAAATATCCAGTTGGACCATCCCTTACACGGAGATCACTATTGCTCTCGTGAAAGACGGATCGTCTGTTGAACGGTTTCTCTTTACGAGTGACACGGTCAGAAATGCGGAAAAGTATTACAATGAGGTTAAGAATCTGCCGTACATGCCTCAATCTGGAGGAGGAGCCCTTTTAGACTATTTGAGGACCTCGGGCAGCATGATCGTCCCAAAAGCATTCATAGAGAAGTTGCCGGCCTGGGCCAGGACAGAAATCTACGGCCAAGCTGTGTGGCAATGGATTGGGCTCATTCTCTATTTTTGCACCGCGGCGGGAATAATTTTGTTTCTCTATAAATGTGGCGTTGGAGTCCTCGGCATTTTGGACAAGAGGTTTTGCTTGAGTCTGAAGTATGACGTAGGTGGCCTTATTCTGCCCGTAGCTCTGATCCTTTTTGCTCAGATCGGCCTTTGGTTCATGGTTTACGGTCTGCGCTTCCTGAATGCCGACGCTTATTTGCCTCTAGCGTTTGTCTTCTTGCTCATATCCTATGGAGGTCGGATATGGTTGATCGGTGCTTTACTCAATCGACTCGCGGCAATCTTTGTCGCAGTGGGTGGATTTGTTCGAGGCGGAGTGGATGATCAACTCGTTCGTCTCGGCTTTCAAGCTGTAACGGTGGTCATTATGAGCGTGATGATAATAAATCTAGGAGACCGGTTGGGTCTGCCCACTTACTCTCTCATCACAGGACTAGGCATCGGCGGCCTCGCTGTCGCGCTGGCAGGTCGTGAGGCCCTATCTAACGTTATCGGCACCGTAATGATCATTATTGACCGTCCATTCAAGCTCGGCGATTACATTGTCCTCGGTGAGGGCGAACGAGGTGAGGTTGCCGAAGTGGGCCTCCGAAGCACTCGCATCCGCACGAGAGATGACATCCTGATATCGATTCCTAACTCGGTCATAGCCAACGCCAAGATGATCAACGAGAGTGCTCCTGTTTCAATGTCTCGAATTAGGATCAAGGTGGGAGTGGCGTACGGTTCGGACCTAAGAAAGGTGGAACGAATATTGCTCACCATCGCGAAGCAAAATGAAACTGTCTTGCCTGACCCGGCTCCGCGAATTCGATTTCGGCGTTTCGGCGATTCAGCTCTCGAACTTGAGGTGTTGTGCTGGATCGATCCACCGGAACTCAAGGGGAAGATAATTCATGAACTGAGTTGGGCTATCCATGAAGAATTCCAGAAACAGAAAATCGAGATACCGTTTCCTCAGCGAGATGTACATATTCGGACAACCGCATAGCATAGCGGTCGAATTTTGGCGAGTCACTCCGGCAAAGCTTCGGACCCATTGAGATCAAGCGAGCCTACTACCAGGCGACAGGAAGCCACGGGGTATTTCCGCTGGACGGCGAGATCAATCTTCCGGAGAAGGGATATTCCTACCTGCTTCAAGAAATTTCTTCAAAACTGGCGGTGAATGGGAGTTTCGAGAAGTCGTGCGAAGTTGTCGGTGATATTTTCCCTTTAAATCTTCCGATCCGTTCGCTGGAGCGGATAATGGGGGACGTTCGTAAGGATGTGGCCCGGTATTATGACCAGAAGACTACGCCTGAGTCTTCGGAACAAGCCGCCATAACCGTGGCCACGATAAACAGAAAGGGCGTTGCGATCCGGAAGCCTCCGTCCGAAGAGCCGGTTGCCAAGGCCGCTCCACCCGATCCCGACAAGCCAGGGAAGAAGAAAATGAGCACGGTTACCTCCGCATACAACATCAAACGCCACCAGAGAACTGCCGATCAGGTTGGCCGAGAGATCAACGAGGAAGAGTCCTTGCCTGATAAACCCAAACCCGAGGTCAAGGAGGTGTGGAGGAGTGTAACCGAGAGTGTGGAACAGGCCGTCTTTCGCCTGAAAGAGGCGGTGGACAAGAGACTCAAGGCGGCACAAGAGCTGGTCTGTATTTTGGACGGCGAGCGAGGTTTGTGACGCTTGGTCTACAAGTATTTTCCCACGGCTTTCTTCGTGCTCGACATCTTCCATGTCTTGGAGCATCTCGCCGAGGCAGCTCACAGTTTTTACGAGGAGAAGACTCCT
>JAJYOS010000189.1 GCA_021796055.1 Bacteroidota bacterium | reverse complement strand
ATGTCGACGAAAGCAGAACAATGAATTTCTCTTTCACTTCTAACCTCTTTTTTTGTTTGACATCAAAATAACAGTCCTGAGACTCAAAAGCTCTTGCCGAACTCAAAATGGAAATGCCACCCGGAAACGGGCAAATTCGGGCCGGTCGGATCGAAGCCGTAACCGTAATCGAAACCTACCAATCCGATGGGATTGATGAGGATTCTGGCACCGAATCCCGCGGATCTCTTCAGCTGAAAAATATTCGTGTGGGCCATGTCGCTCCACACATTGCCGCCTTCCGCGAAAAGCAGGACATAGAGCGGCATCGGATCCTGCAGAACCGAAAAACGCAGCTCCATCGTCTGCTTGAACATCACCTGCCCGCCGATGGGGTAGCCGCTCGAGTTCTTCGGCCCGACTGCCTGATCGCTGTATCCTCTCAAGGGCGTCGTGGAAATATAACCGAGCCCCGTGCCTCCCATATAGAACAGCTCGAGCGGAGGAACGGACAGATGAGGCGTCACGGCTCCGATGACTCCGAATGTCGTTCCGCTGTAAAGGACGATCCTGTTTGAACCGAACAGGGATGTATAAAAATCTCCCGAGAACACATGCTTATGAAAGCTCGTTCCTCCGGGCAGAACCGGCGGACCCGCAATTTCGTCCGATAGAGACACGTTCGATCCCACCGACGGAAATATCGGGCTGTCAGTGCTGTTTCTGGAAATCACCTGCGTGATGCTGAATTCGTCGCTCGCGCCAAGAGGGTAAAGCGTCGTCGGTCCGCTGACGAAATCATTTTTCTGGCCGGTAAATATCCAGTCTCCGCGGAAGTAATCGTCGGGCCATCTCAGCCTGCGTCCGATGCTGATCGATCCCCCGGTCATCCGGTAATCGTAGGTATAGATCTGGCGTGTATCGAACACGTTTACACCGAGCGAGGTCGGCGTGTCCATGAACCACGGCTCACTGAAGCCGAGAGAAAAAGTCCTGTAATAACTGCTCACTCCGAACTGCCAGGTGAAGTTCAAAACCTGCCCGGCTCCCCCCTGGAGCGGATGACTTATGTCGAAATTGTTGAAGCTGAGACCTATCGACCCGGTAAATCCGAAAAGCTGGCTGTACCCGATCGACATATTGAATGTATCGCTCGACTTTTCCTTGACGCTGTAAGTCACGTTCACCGTGGAGTCGTTCACGATGTAGTAATCCGGCTTGATCTTCTCCGGATCGAAATAGTTCATCTGCGATAGCTGCCTGACGCTTCTGATGATGAGCGCACGCGAAAAATAGTCGCCCGGCACGGTGAACAGCTCGCGGCGGATCACTTTATCCTGCGTCTTGGTATTGCCGTTTATAAGCACCTCGCCGATGCGGAACTGGTTCCGCTCGTACAGCCGGATCTTCAGATCGACCGAATCCGGCTGGATGCGATCCACCTCGGGCTCTACGTTGAAAGTCAGATAACCGGTGTCCAGGTATAACGAAGCGACATCGGTCTGGTCTTTATTGCCGCGGAGGTTCTCGTCGAATTTTTCCGCGTCGAAAACTTCTCCGGGCTTAAGACCCAGCCGCTCGTTCAGTATACTCGTCGGGAAGCGGGTATTACCCTCCCAGGTGATATGTCTTATATAGTACTTCTTGCCCTCATACACGTTGATGTGGATGAACATATTCTCTTTGTTCGGACTGTACCATATTGAATCCGAGATTATGGAGGCATCAATGTAGCCGTGCTTTCCGTAGAAATCCACGATCTTCTGCTTGTCGGCCTCGTATTTTTTCCTGTCGAACTTCGCGCCGCGCCAGAACATCCACCAGATTTTTTCCTTGGTATCTTCCATCGCACCTCGCAGATCGCCGTCCGAGAAATCTTTATTCCCGCTGAAGGTGATGGATTCAATCTTCACTTCCTTACCTTCGTCGATGTTTATGACAAGGTTGACCGGTGCGTCAGCCGTATCTGCAACCGGTTCAAGCTTGGGATCGATCTCGGCCATGAGGTATCCCTTTTCCTCGTACTTCTTCTTGACGGTATAAACGAGCGTACTGAGGTCCTGCGGGTTGACGATCTGTCCCTTCACCAGGCTGATCTGTTCTTTGATGTCCTTTTCGCTGAGTTCGTCGTTTCCCTTGATTACGATATCATTGAGTCTTGGATATTCCTTGACCTTGATGAGCAGAAAAACCCCGTCACCCACGCGGTTGTCGAGGAGAATCTCGATGTCGGAGAAAATCCCGAGGGACCAGAGCTGCTTGATTGCCTGGCGTAATTTGTCGCCTCCGGGGGTGAACTCTTCACCGGCCTGCAAGCTGCTATACCTGATGATCGCAGCGGCGTCGGTCTGCTTGTTCCCTTCGACGGAAACCCCCAGAATTTTCAGCGGCTTCGCCTTCTCAGCAGTCTGCGCATGCGCGGTGACGATCACCGAGCTGACCGCTAGAAACAAAAATATATACTTCATCCTTATCAGATTCTTTCCGGAATAAACATCAGCTTAAACGTGTCCGAACGATACTGTTGTCCGACGGATCGCCCGAGGCGGGACGTTTTCCCTCCTTAGACGAGAAATTGATGCTGCGGTTGCTTCCTCGTGAAAATCGTTCTCTGTATTTGGTTGAATTGTCAAATCGTCTGGAGACGCCTTACTTGCTCACTCACGAGCCCGAACCTGCGCTCGCGCTTCTGAAAATCGCCTATCGCTTCATAAAGCTGTCTCCGGCGAAAATCGGGCCAATACACCTTCGAAAAATAGATCTCCGTGTATGCAGACTGGTAAAGCAGGAAATTACTTATTCGCAACTCGCCGCTTGTTCTTATCAGCAAATCCGGGTCGGGCATTGCGGCAGTACTCAGGTACCTTGAAAAGAGGCTCTCATTTATTTCGTCCAGGTTGAGCTTACCGTTTGCAACGTCAGCGGAAATCCTCCTCGCTGCTTCGACGATTTCAAGTCTGCCGGAGTAGCTCAGGGCAAGATTGAGATTCAGACCGGTATTGCGGCGGGTCCTCTCCAACGCATCGTTCAGTTCACGTTGTACCACCGCCGGCAGAGACTCGACGTCGCCTATTGCCGTGAGGCGTACGTTGTTTCGATAGAGTCTGTCGGTTTCGTCCCGAAGCGCCTTGACCAGCAGTCTCATCAGAGTGGATACCTCCTGAACAGGGCGTTTCCAGTTCTCTGTCGAGAAGGTGTAGAGTGTCAGGCACTTCACTCCGAGCTGTCCGCAGGCTTCGACAATATCGCGGACGGAATTCACGCCTTCCCGGTGCCCCGCAACGCGTGGTAGAGCGCGCTGCTTGGCCCACCTGCCATTGCCATCCATGATGATTGCGATGTGTTCAGGTACGCTACCGTTTCTCTTCAGTTCTTCCTGCAGGCTCTTATCATCAGAGCTCAGTCTGATCAACCTTTCCGCCTCATTTTTTTGCTGTGAAATTTAAACCCGCATGCAGTAAAAATCAAGGTTTTGAAAGGGGGGCGGAAGCGATAACATTCAATGTCTCCGTAAGTTACGGGACAAGGAAGGACATAATTCAACGCCAATGGACAAATTCGGTCCCGTCCGCACTCAGGCGTATGTAAGCGGCACCAAGTGAATCGGTTCTCCAGTCCTCAATTCCCATGAGGGACATCCTGTCCAGTACACTCTGGGAGGGATGTCCAAAACGGTTACCGGCGCCAACGGAGATGACCGCGAATTCGGGACCAACCTTTTCGAGAAATTCCTGGGATGAGCTTGTATTGCTTCCGTGATGCCCGGCTTTCAAAACGTCGGAAGAAAGGAAGTCACCATACACTTCGACCAGGCCACGTTCCGCAGGTTGTTCGATGTCTCCCGCCAAAATGACGCTATTTCCGCCGACACATACCTTCAGCACGACGGAGCCGTTGTTGTATCTGGTCCTGAACGATTCGCCCGACTCCCCGACGTATCGCCTGTTTGGATGGAGTACATAAACCCTGGAGATCAGGCTGGAGTCGAGTACCGTGCCGGCAAGTACGTTCCTTGACTGAATATTCAGGGCATGTACGGCAGCAAGCGTTGCTGTCCAGGTTGCCGAGCGTGAAATTTGATCGGGATAAATGAAATTCCTGACTTTCACTGCCTTCAGGATACTCACTGCCCCTCCGACATGGTCGTTGTGGAGATGCGTCACGACAAAATAATTCAACTCACGAATTCCCATTTTCTTGAGGAACGGAACGACGATTCGTGCGCCGGCATCAACACGGCCGAACCGTGCGCCGGAGTCGATGAGCATGTTCTTGCCGTCCGGAAACTCAAGGTATATCGCGTCTCCCTGGCCTACGTCCAGAACATACAGCTTCGCCGCAGAGCGGTTCACAAAGAAACCGGAAAACACAAAAAGGTCGGCACCAAGCAGGATCGCGAAGACAAACTTTTTCCTAAGCGAATTTCCGCCGAATCGAACGACCGCAATCATCCAGAAAAAATAAAGGATGCCGAACGGTACGGCTGACTCCCCTATCCTCAAAGTGCTGATACTCAAAGATCCGAATACCGCATTGGTTTTCAGAAGAAGGAATCCGATCATGTGCGTCGCGCCGGCATACGCGGCGGCTAACGGGGCCGAGAACAAACCGAACAGTAAGAAGGTAAAATTCAGCGCCATGAAAATTCCCGAAAGAGGAACTATGAAGAAGTTTGCGAGTAATGCTACGAGAGAAATCCTGTCGAAATAGTATGCCGTGAGAGGAACGGTCCCGAGAGTCGCTGCGAACGTCAATACCAGAGCCGAGGTTATTGAGTTTAGTAATGGTCTGGAAACCAAAACCGGGTGAGATTTTCTAATCAGCCACAACATCCTGTCGTGAAAAACGGCAATAGAAAGCACTGCCGCGAATGACAATTGAAAACCGGGCGAGAACAATTGAGCCGGAGCGAAGACAAGTATGATGAGCGCGGCAAAGCCGAGCGAGTTCACTATTCGGCTTCTTCTCTGGAGAAAAAGACCGAAGAGGACTACAATTGCCATGATTACTGCGCGCGTGACGCTCGGAGAAAGGCCCACGACAAATGCATAGATGATGAGGATCGGAGAAATCACGAAGAAGCGCCATCGTCTTGCCAGCCTCGCGAACGAGGCGAGCGTCATCAATATTCCGGTCAGGAACCCGATGTGCAAACCCGAGACTGCGAGGATGTGAATGGTTCCTGAGTTGATGAATTGCTCATTTATTTCCTTGTTTATTCCGAATCGTTCTCCCAATACCATCGCCCTGGCTAGTGCGGCCTCGTCACCCATTAGGAAAGTATTGGTCTCGTCGCGAATCGTTCGCCGGATAGGTTCCACCACATCTCTCGAGAACACGAACCCTTTCTTGTGTTGAACACTCAGCAGGTCTTCCTCTTTACCGAGGTAAATTCTCCCTGCGATCCCGTTAAGCCTGTAAAAAGTTTGCAAATTAAATTCTCCGGGATTCTTTGAAGAGGATACTATACCGGGCTTACCCGTTAGGATGATACGGTCGCCGACGTTCAACGGAAGGATTCTTTTAGGAGTGAATATGAGGTCGCCGTCTATCTCGCGCCAGCCTTTATCGAAGCCGAAGCAATCGGTCAACACAACAGATGGCCTCGACGTGTCCCGCGGGACATCTTCGACGGTTCCTGCAAAGATCCGGAAATCGCCTGGATGGACTTCTTCCAGCGATGCCAGGCTGATGCTCATGTAGAAAGCGAATACAGTCAGGAGAGTCAGATAAGCACCAGCCGCGGCACCACTTGCCGCTTTGTTTTTCCTGAGTATCATCCAGCCGGTCGTGACAATCGCAGACACCAGCGCTGCAGAAAAGAAGACAGTCGTATAGCCCGGCAGTAACCTGCCTAAAATTATTCCGGCAGCGGCAGCGACCGCCGCCTTAAATGCGGGCAAGTGTCTCATACAGCCGCTCTGAACTTCTACGTCCGCTTTACCAAGCTGTCCGGCTCAGGCATCGCGGAGCCCTATGACAAAAATTTCCGCAGCAGAAGAGTCCGACTCGCTTCTCGACCGCTCAAGAAGCTTACCCTCCGCGGAATTTATCTAAACCCTGAAATGACAGCCGACGCTGTTTTTGTTCTCCCAGGCTGCAAGTGCAACTATCAAACCTGTCCTGATTGCATTCCTCAATCCTACCAGCTCGTCCGTAGGCCGAACTGCCCTATAGAAACTTTCTGTTTCAGATTCCAGATGCCGAAGCTCGCTGATAGCTCTCCGCAAGCGTCTCGTCGTGCGCACGAGCCCGACGTAGTTCCACATTATGTGCTTAAGAACGCTCATATCCTGGCTGATAAGAGCGGGATCAGCGTCTTCGGTGCCGGTGTCTTCCCAGAGCGGAATTTCAGAATCAGCGGGATCGTGAGATATTTTCACCGTTCGTCCGATATCTTCGGCGGCGCGAACGCCCCACACCAATCCTTCGAGGAGCGATGTGCTTGCAAGCCTGTTAGCACCGTGCAGTCCTGTGCACGACACTTCGCCGACAGCGTAAAGTGATTCGACCGAAGTTCTTCCCCACGCGTCGACCCAGACGCCTCCGCAAAAATAATGGGCGGCAGGGACAACGGGGACAAGTTCCTCCGCGATATCAATGCCGTAAAGCATACACTGCTCCCTGATCGACGGAAACAATTTCTTGATATTGTCCTTAGGAATGTACGAGCGAAGGTCCAGGTAGACGTTCGTGATGTCTTTGGAGAGCATCTCCTGGTGTATGCTGCGGGATACGACGTCGCGAGGGGCCAAGTCCTTCCATTCTGGCGAATATTTTTCCATAAACGGCGTCCCATCGGCGTCGACGAGTTTCGCCCCAGCTCCGCGGACGGCTTCAGAAATCAGGAAGCTCGGCGCATTGGGCTGGTAGAAAGTAGTCGGGTGAAATTGTACGAACTCACTGTTTATGACTCTCGCTCCTGCACGGTTTGCCATCGCCAACCCGTCTCCCCTCGCGCCCGACGGATTTGTGGTGCGGAGATAAATCTGTCCGATTCCACCGGTCGCCAGAATCGTTTTCCGAGCCAGGCACCTGACAACCGAACCGCTTTCCTGATCGAGCAGGTAAGCGCCGACACACGAGAGAGGATCGTAGATTCGGAGCCGGTCTGTGGAGTGATGTGCGGGCGTCAGAAGATCCACTGCGGTATGCCCTGTAAGCAGGCTGATGTTGGCGCGCCCCTCAAGCGATTTAAGGAGTGCCATCTCGATCGCACGTCCTGTCGCGTCAGTGGCATGGACTATCCTGTTAATCGAATGCCCGCCCTCGCGGACAAGCGAAAGCTCGTCGTTCTCCGAGCGGTCGAACGGGACTTTCACTTTTTCTATGAGTATTTCTCGCGCGAGCCTCGGACCTTCTTCGGCAAGAATCTGCACCGCTTTTAGGTTGCAGTAGCCTGCCCCGGCACGCAGTATGTCTTCGGTCAGCAGCTCACTGGAGTCCTCGTGCGCGGTATACACTATGCCGCCCTGAGCGTAGAAAGTGTTTGACTCTTCTGCTTTATGTGAACGCGTTACGAGGGTTACGTGAAATCCGGAATCGGCAAGCTGAAGCGCTGCGACAGCACCGGCTATTCCACTCCCGATGATAAGTACATCCGTCTCGAAACCGGAATGGTCCGGCGGCTCCTTGGTCATTCTAAAATCAATTCTCCGACAATTTTCTGGACGCTGAAATCAGGACCATCTCTCAGCCGATTGCGATCATCCGCTCAACCGCACGGGCAGCTTTCACTCTCACATCTTCCGGGACCTCTATGACATATCGTGTCTTCCGGAGGGCCTCGAGAGTATCCTCCAGCGTAATCTGATTCATGTGCGGACAACGGATGTTACAGAGACGAAGCATTTCTTTGTCAGGGTTGGCAGCTGCGACGTTGTCACCCATCGCGCATTCCGTCAACAAAAGATATCTCGGGGCCTTCGATTCTCTGACGAATCTCTCCATGGCCGTCGTGCTTCCGGAAAAATCGGAAGCTTCGACAACTTCGGGGCTGCACTCGGGATGTGCAAGGACGAGGACATCCGGGAACTGCTTCCGTACGTTCACGATGTCATCTACGGTGAATTTCTCGTGCACTTCACAGCGTCCCTCCCATCCGACAAGCTGGAAATCCGCCTGAACGTCGGCCCCACCTTTTCGCGGAAAGATTATTCTCTTGCCGGTCTCCGCCGCGACATTCCTCGCAAGGTATTCGTCCGGCAGGAAAATGACGACATCGCTTCCAAGCGATTTCACGACGGCTGCGGCATTGCTCGACGTGCAGCATACATCCGATTCCGCTTTCACATCTGCGTAAGTATTCACGTAAGTAACGACAGGCACGCCGGGGAATTGCGCTCTCAGATTCCGAACGTCGGCGGCGGTTATGCTGGCAGCCAGTGAACAACCTGCCTTCTCCGAAGGAAGCAAGACCGTCTTAGCGGGATTCAGTATCTTCGCGGTTTCGGCCATAAAACGCACACCGCAGAATATTATGATATCCTTGTCGGTCTGCGCCGCCTTCCTGGATAGCTCCAGCGAATCGCCGACAAAATCCGGGATAGAGTAGTAGAGCGCAGGTTCCATGTAGTTGTGTCCGAGGATGACGGCATTGCGTTCGGCTTTCAGCCTGTTTATCTCGTAAGCCAGCTCGGCTTTAATCCTAAGTTCGGGATCTGGCACCACATCCCTCAACTTCTCCTTCATTTTCAGATACATTTCCTGTATAGTCATTCTGCAGATTCCGCTATTTCTTGTCTATCATTAAGCTTATGTCCATGGCAGTTACCGAATGCGTGAGCGCGCCGACGGAAATAAAATCTACTCCGGTCGCGGCTACGGCTGCGACCCTGCGAAGGTTCATGTTGCCCGAAGCCTCGAGCGGAACCCTGCCTCCAACCAGCTTGACCGCCTTTCGGATCGTGTTTGTATCCATATTGTCGAGCAACACGCGGTCCACTCCGAGCTCGATAACTTCCTGAAGTTCCCGAATGGACCTGACTTCGACTTCTATCTTGATATCAGCGGAGATCTTCGACCTTACTCCCCGGACAGCTTCCTTGATTCCCCCGGCTTCGGCGATATGATTATCCTTTATAAGAACCATATCGTAAAGTCCGGCCCGGTGGTTCGAGGCGCCGCCGATTTTCACCGCCATCTTATCGACCGCTCTTAGTCCGGGTGCGGTCTTCCTGGTGTCGAGAATCACCGCCTTCGTCCCGGCGACGGCTTCGACGAAGCGGCGCGCCGCGGTGGCGACCCCCGACATCCGCTGCATAAAATTCAACGAGACTCGCTCGCCTGAAAGTATTGCACGAGCAGGTCCCGTCACACTGCCAGTTCCCTC
>JAJYOS010000188.1 GCA_021796055.1 Bacteroidota bacterium | reverse complement strand
ACCGGTTTTGTACCATCGGAGAACGCTGCCAAACGGCCTGTAAATTACAGTCTGGTCACTCTATTTACTTTGGTACACAAACATGTACTTTTGTACATGAAGAGCGAAGCCTTTCCACTATCCGGAGAAATGGACCCCTTCCTTGAAACCAGCATCAGTGCTTCTGCAACTTGTTCATATCCCTTTCGACCCTCTCTTTCCCCAGCCCTTCGATACCTCCACAGGAGAGGCTTGTAGAACTATTCAGCGCCAGTTTTTCCATGAGCAAGTTAGCTCTCAGAGCTGATCCTTAGTGCAAATGCCGGTGATGAATGTCAGGGTAGTGCGGATGAGTATGTGTGATGGGTTCATGTGTGTGTTCATGAGAATGAGGTTCGTTTGGATCAACATCCGCAATATGCTCGTGCTGGTGGTGCTGATCATGAACATGCTGGTGATTATGTGTGATCGGTTCATGCGTATGTTCATGCGAGTGCCGTTCCGTGAGATGGAGCCACACTCCTGTCCCCATGAACAACGCGGCGATAAGTAACGAAGCGCGGGGAGATTCGTGCAAAAGAAATATCGATAGCGCGGTGCCTATGAAGGGAGCGAGTGAGAAGTAGGCACTGGTACGTGCCGTTCCGACGCGCCGAAGCGCAGACACGAACAGCACGAGGCTGATGCCATAGCAGAAGAAACCGACAAGCATCGAGGCCGCCGCGGTCATTATCGGGGGGAGCGTTGCGCCGAGAATCATCGCAATAATAAAATTCGCGCTACCCGCCGCGATTCCCTTGATGGCGGCTATCTGAACAGGGTCGCTTGCGGATACTTTCTGCGTGAGGTTGTTGTCAATTCCCCAGCAAAGACACGCCGCGATGACGGCAAGGGAACCGCCCGAAAGCGAGATTCCATTTGTGCCGCGAAATGAAAGCATGATTCCGCCTGCCAGAATGAATACCATCCCGATTGCGATGCGACGGTCAAAATTCTCACGGAAGATAAACCAGGCAATAATCACCGTGAAGACCGATTCCATGTTGAGCAGGAGTGACGCGCTGGAAGCGGGCGTTGTGCTGAGACCCACCATCAGAAGCACAGGACCAAGGACACCACCGAAGAACAATGCTCCGGCAAGCCATGGGATATCTCTTCTCGCTATAGGTGCTTCCCCGGTGGAATGTCCTGGACGGAGGATATATAGAAGGGTCAGACCGATTCCTGATCCAAGATAAAAAAGTGCTGCAAGCAGCACGGGTGACACGTCGCCGAGCAAAAGCTTGGCAAACGGGGTGCTCACGCCAAAGAGCAGCGCGGCAAATAGAGCTGAGCCTACACCAAGCGGCACAAACGGTTTTTGAGACGAATTATCTGTCAAAGTCATTGCGTTCTAAGGTCGAAATTCTGCTTCTCGCGCACAACATGCGGGTATCGTAATTTTCAGAGAAAGACAGGTCATGCTTCCTTTACTTCAGCGCGAACACCTTCGCAAGAACATCGGTACTCTTCACCAGCGATTTCTCTCTGTGGAAGAACTCGTCATCATCATTGAATTGAACGAATCCGAACCACTTGAGGAATCTACTGAAGACGCGGAGGGTGTAACAATCCGTGCATTGCCTTCGTGCCGGACCAAAAGGGTCGTCCTTGAAGCGCATAAGGATCGTGGGAAAGGCTTTCATATATTTGTCCGCATAGAAGCCTGCGGTTCTGTCGGTCTCTCCAAATTTCAGAATAAGGAAGACCGTGTAACCCCACCCCAGCTGCCCGGCTTCAGATACCGGGTAGCGGTCGTTGTACTCCCAGGCGAATTTGCCGGTAAACGTCTGCAGGACAAGTCTGAACATTTCTTCCCGATGATTCTGTTCAACGAACTTCCGGCCGCGGTTCGTGAGAGTGAACCTGCCGTCCTTTTTAGAAGCCAGTCCACCGAGGCTGGCTACGATGGATAACGTAGTTAACACCACAGAATCAGACTCCCTCATGAGTTTCACATAGCCCTTTTCTATGGATTCTTCCTTGAGAAAACCGAAGCCGTAGAGTTCATGGAGGATCTTCCGCGGCAAGGCGCCCTTTGGAGTGAGCTTTATGAATTCCTCGCGCTTTACAATTCTGACAAACTCCTCTACGAGGCGGAAGAACGGGATGGAGTCAAGTGTTCCGTCGGATATACTCTCTCGCAGACATACCGGCGACCCTACGCTGTCGAGTGGGTGATAAAGGAGATGATGCATCTGATCAGGCGAGAGCCCAGAGAAATCTTCAAGAGGCGCTGCGTTGCTTCTTCTTACTAAAGAATCCAGGTACTTTTGAATATCGAAGAAGTGTTCGCCGTCGCCGTTGTCAGGTCTTGAATCCGAAGTAGTCATTGTTTGTGAAGTGATTTTACAAAATCGGCAGGGGAATAACAAAGGCACGGCGAATGTGAATTTGGGACTCAATTAACCGATCTATGCTCTGACAATATTACCTATCGAAATCAATAAGTGTAGGTGATTTTATCGTGTCATCGATAAGCGAAAAAGCGGCATCACCAAAGGAAAGAGCCATCCTGACGTTCAAGAAGCGTGGAGGAATTCTACGTACGGCTGAGGCAATTCGTGCCGGAATACACCCGGAAACACTCTATTCCCTCCTAAAAGATGGGAGGCTCGAAAGGCTGAGTCGAGGAGTGTTCAGAATTGCCGATGGCCATCCTCTTAGTAACCCCGATCTCGTTAAGGTTGCCACCAGGATCCCAACCGGGGTTATATGCCTGCTGTCCGCACTCTCCTTTCACGATCTGACAACGCACGTTCCGCACGAGGTGGATATCGCACTCCCTGCGGGTGCTGAGCAACCACGTATGGAGCATCCTCCGTTCAGAGCTTACCGGTTCAAAGGGAAGTCGTTTACCGAGGGGATCGAGACCCACAGGATAGGCGGGGTACAAGTCCGGATATACTCTGCCGAAAAAACCCTTGTAGATTGTTTCAAGTGCAGGAACAAGATTGGAATTGACACTGGAGTCGAAGCTCTGCGTATGTACCTTCAGCGAAGAAAGATAAAGTCAGATGAACTAATGAAGTTCGCGGCAATCTGCCGGGTCGAGAACGTTATGAGACCATACATTGAGGCAATCTTCTAGGTGAAAAGTAACTATGGATACAAGCATCTCCGAACCAGCTAGGCTTCGACCAGCTCCTTCTTGATCTCGGGATGTTTCTTGAGCACCTTGACAAGCAGCATTACAGGCTCGGGCACAAGGCTTCGTCCGATCTCCCAGCCCTGAAGTGTCCTGACGCTTACGTGTATGGCCTGCGCAAGCTCAGCCTGAGACATTTTGAGTTCTTTCGATCTCAGCGTTCGGAGTGCTGCCGCTCTACTCTTCCGCAAGTCATCGATACCCGTGTAGGAAAGGGTCCTCTCACCGGTCTTTCTATTGACGGTCCAGGTGCGGAGCTTAACCCGGCCAGCTTTGAAATTCTCCCACCCCTTCAAAATGTCGTCCCCTTTATTGTTATTCTTCATAGTTTGATCCCTTTATTTCATCAATGACCGTAGCAATCTGCTTCTTTTCTTTTGCTGTTAATTCTGCTGCAACGCTCTTTGCATAGGCTTTGATAAGCCAGATAACGCTCTCTTCATCCTGCCAGTAGTAGATGACACGTGCACCTCCGCTCTTGCCCCGTCCTGGCCTACGCATTCTGACTTTCCGCGCGCCTCCTGTCCCTTTGACAAGATCACCTTTCTCAGGGTTTTCTCAAAGCTCCAGCTGCAATTCAAGTAGCTCCTCGTCAGTAGCTATATCAGAGAACGTATTTGTGAAAGAGGGAAGTTCGCAGAATTCTATCAGGTCCACGAATGAATATACGTAGATTGCGTATAGAGCGCAAGTGCAATTGGTTCTCCGTGTTCTTTCTCGAATGCCGTCCCGCCTTGAATTGAATTATCGAAGGTGAGACGGCAATTCCCCGGCTGGAGTGGCTCCAACTATGCGGGAACAATTCTTACAACGAGGAACGGGGTCTGGTGAATGATGATGCCTGTCTTCTTGGCAACCCGCAATTGCTCCTCAAGGTCTTTGATCTTCTGGAAACCTTCGGTGTCGTAGTCGCGTTGCGGGCGGTAGGAGACATAGACGTCGGCTGTGATGTCGTTGGCGACAAAGCGGCCGGATGTTGTGTGCGCTACGCCGGTAATGTAATCAGACGCATCATCCTTGACCAACCGTTCTTCTGCTTCGAGGGGCGTCTTCTGATGCTTGGTTTCAACATCCGTCAAATGGCGGGCAGATGGAATTCTTCTTTGGACAGAGTTTCGCTCTCCTCCAGGCACCTGCCTTGCGTCTCCGCTAGTGGTAAGCCCGTTATCTTCAATCCCACGAAAGTGGGTTAGCATGCCCCAAAACCACCCCCCGCCAAGACAGAACCATGAAGTCATAATCTTCGGAACGGAACGATAAGAAGCTCAGACGAAAGCGGATTCAATGGTTGCACTATGTGTTGTCCAAGTGGTCGTGGAGTTCTCAGGTGATTGGAGCTGGCTTCGAGTTACTTCAACTTAACGTGCGGATGAGGGGATCGAGCATTGCGGAGTCGATTCGTTGTTGGTAGATTGGACGCAATAACTCGGGAGTCCATCTAAAAATGAAATCAAGCATTGACAATCACCGGCAGGAACCGCAGTCTGGACTCACTGCAGATTTGGAGGGCAAGATTGCGAAACCGGCAGTCATCGGAGATCGGAAATTTTTACTGTACACTCGACTGTACAGTTCATTTCAAGTCGGAGAGTCGAAAAGTCGGGAGGGGCATTCGAAAATGGAGGAAAAAAGCGGGGTCGACGAGGCTCGAACTCGCGACCTCCTGCGTGACAGGCAGGCGCTCTAACCAAACTGAGCTACGACCCCAACAATGTCAACAAAAAGAACACAAAGATTCCGGGGTGCACTCTAGCCAAATTGAGTCACGAACGAAGTTCGGGACGAAATCCCGCCCTTAGGCGGGACTGAGCTACGACCCCAACAATGTCAACAAAAAGAACACAAAGATTCCGGGGTGCACTCTAGCCAAATTGAGTCACGAACGAAGTTCGGGACGAAATCCCGCCCTTAGGCAGGACTGAGCTACGGCCCCGGCAATTTCAATGATCAATGCGTCAAAACTGCAATGAACAATCGCATACTTTTTACGATGTTCAATTTAACTCACCGGACGCGCATTATCAAGTACATCTAAAGCCGTCTGCCGCCTCATCCGGCTCAAATCCGACGGCCGGCCCTATTTCATCACCAGCATCTTCCTCGTCGCTACGTGATCTCCCGCGACAATCCTGTAGAAATACACGCCGCTGGACAGCCTGCTCGCGTCGAAATTGACCGTGTAAATTCCGGCATTCTGCCGGCCGTTTACCAGCGCGGCAACTTCTCTGCCGAGAACGTCGAAAATCTTCAATGTCACCTGACTGACCGCTGAAAGCCGATAGCTGATGACTGTCGTGGGGTTGAACGGGTTCGGGAAATTCTGTTCGAGTCGGAATTCCTTCGGCAGCTGCGTGTCCAAAGGCCCGCCCGCCTTTGTCACTTCCTTCACGAGTGAGAATTGAATGGCATCCGCCCTCAGCACCACGTTGGACGTATTCTCGCCTGAATCCATGATCTTCAGCTCGATCGGCACTCCCGCAGGGAGATACGACCGGCCGATTGTCACCCAGCCCCCGCTGCCGGCGTTCTGGTCGACGTAGATGGAATCCACCGGCACATTATCGACGCTCATTATGTAAAGCGCCCGTTTGCAGGCGTTGACCGTCGTCGGTACCGTCTGCATGATATCGTAAATGCCGCCGCGGTTCAGCGTCGCACCGTATGTCGCGCTCGCAGGAGGGGACTGGTTGAGGTAAGCGTACCGGCTTGTCCCTTCGAAGCCCGCAGCGTTGCTGAAGGCCCATGCGCCTGCTTCAGTGTAGCTGGAGCTGTCGCTGTTGTCTACCACCTTGAAGTAAGAGCGTACGACGGTCATGAAGGGCACCGCATAAACCGAGTTCAAAGAATCGTTGCTGTAAACATAGATCGTGTCCTGTACTTTTCCCGTCTCAGCCGGGTGGAGGACCAGCGGGACCGTCACACTTCCCATCGGCGGGACCGAAACGGGGAAGACGGTGGTCGTCGTGATCCTGTAACCCGGTGAGGTGATGCCGCTTACCGTCAACGGCTTCACTCCGGAATTCTGCAGCTCGAGATCGTATGATGTCGAATCGTCCTGGCTGACCATCCCGAAATCTATCGGGCTCTGCGGTACGGATAACCTGCGGTCGGTGATGAGCGGGGTGATTTTTATTACATCCGCCGCAACCGTTCCCCCGGTTCCGCTTCCCGTGTATGCGGCCATCTCGACTCTGTTCACGCTCCCGGAGTCGAGCCTCTCGGTGCCGAGATATATCCATTCATTGTCGGGGAGCGGCGCGTCGAAGGAAACCGAATCGATCTCCCTGCCAGTGGAGTATATTCGAAACGTGGTGTGGCTCACAGGGCTGGTTACTTTCGGCACCTGCGCGAATAGGCTGTAATAGCGCGACTGGCCGACAGCCGGAGTCCACGATACCACGGCGGTGTCGTTTGTGCCGAGCGAGGCCTGTCTCGAATCCATACCCCAGGCAGCATTTGAGGAAGTTGACCAGGTTCCCTTTGTCTCCGTGTAACCGCTGTCGGTGTTGTCCATATAAATGTCGTCCGGGACGAACTTGACGAATGCGGTCGAGAGGTTTCCGACGGTGTCGGTGACAGCCACTCCCGCCTTAGCAAGCGAATTGATGTCGAAAGACTCATCGGACTTCCATGCGTTCGTGCCCGTCGAATGGCAGTGGACGATGGAGTAGTTGCCGCTCATATCCTTCACGGCAAGGAACGGTGCGGCCTGGAATATCGGCTTGTTCGTCGTTATTACGAAATCGATCTTGCCCCCGTTCTGCTCGTATTGGAAATTGATCTCGGGTTTCGGGAGCCCGGCTGCCTTCATCCACCTCTGCATCGCCTCGACGGCTGTGCAGTAACGGAACTTCACGTCAGGGAATTTCGCCGCTGTCTGGTGAAGTATCTGGTTTATCCTCGTAACGTTGTCGAGGTAATTGTCCTCCGGGAGATGCGCCCACATGCAGACCACCTGGTCGATTCCCTTCTGCGCCTGCGAAAAGACGTGGGCCATGAGTGTCGTATCCATTGAGGCCATGTAAATCGACCGGTTGTCCCAGCCTTTCCCGTCGCCGGGGAGCTGGTAATTCGCGGTAGAAGGGTGGAAGGGGACGAATTCGCTCGAAGACTTCGACCAATCATATATGTTATCAAGAGGCTCGACCGTATCGGCGCGGACGTTCGGGTAATCGTCATGCAGGCTGAAGGGGATGAGCGTGTTTATGTAATTTTGCCAATCGTTGTTCATGTAATGCCAGCCGCTGCGGAACGATACCGGGTAGACGTTTTCCTCGAGCAGGTATTGTGCCAGTACAAGGACGAAGTCCTCCTTGAATTCGGAGAACTTCGTCGACTGGTTCCAGTAATACTTCCCATCGCCGTTGAAGTCGGACCAGATCCAGTCATGGTAGTGAAGCGTGACCTCGTCCCCCCATTTCGCGATCGCATCGCCGTGATATTTCAACATGAGGTGAAGCACCATCGTATTGTCGATCGGTACGTCGTTGTTCGTTGCGTAGCGGAATGTATTCCCGCCCATTATCCACCAGATCAGCCTGACTGTCTGGCCGTACGAATCCGTAAGCTGATTCCTGAATGCGGGGTCCATGACCTTGTACCCGTTCATTTTCGGGTCAGTATACAGGTCGAACCCATAGTGGTCATGGTAAGTGTCGACGTTCAGCCCGTCCCAGATCCCGGTATCGGAGCCGAGAACGATGTAGACTTTGCCCTGTGCGAAGGAATATCCTGTCGGGATTAGGAATGAGACTAGCAGAAGAACCCTGAGAATGGTTTTCATGGCACGACCGTTCTTTTGTTTCTCAATGGAGGAATAACTGTCCCTGACTGATGATAATATTACAAAGATCGGTGGTTTTTCCAAGGCTGCGGGCAGAAGAGTCCCGTGTCACTCCAAGCCGCGAGGGAGTTCGGTTCCCGAATGCCGGTAATGAATCCTGACTTAGAGGCACAGAGGAGACTTAATTATCTCCCTGTGCCTCAGCGTCTCTTACGGTTTAACTACCTTGAGAAGCCAGCCCTTATTTCATTCCGCCCCTGAACCACAACGGCCGGCCCGAATCGTCGCGCAGGGTAATTGTTTTTCCGCCGGTCACAATCTTCGCCGCCATGATGACGTCGTTGCCGCGGAACTGCATCCTGGCGCCGGTGACAACAGCCGCATCGCCTTCCTTAAACGATATCTTCTGCTCGTCCAGGTATGTGCTAGGGCCGACATTAACCGTAACCGTCCCGCTCGAATCTTTCACTACCAGCTGAACCATGTGAAAGTTGCCCATGCGGCCGGACATCGTCTCGACCTTCTGGATAGTGCCGGAGATCGTCACGACGGCAGACTGGTCATACATCGGACGACGCTGCCCCTGCCCGCCCTGCATCCCCTGAGCAAGAACCGATCCGGCAATCAACAGCACTGCTGCGAAAGCCAACAGATTCTTCATGTCTCGTACTCCTTTTTTGTTTTTAGTGCTAAAAGAAAATCTTCTCGCCAATCTCGGGAACTCCGCAAACGGCCCGTGAATGAGCGCCGCGGGGGAGAGACGGAATGTAATCCAATGTCACGCCTCATTTGTCCGCGGTTGGGTACTTCTCTCATCGGATTCCTGGCCGGATCTGCGGGTTCCCTTGATCACTCTGGTTTAGATGCCTCAAGCCGGCAAAAAGTTCAATCCTTCCAGAATTCAACGAGTTCATTCGCCGTGACGAGCGGCATGAGGCTTCTCATGGTATCGAGAGACCGCGCGTGTCCCTCCTTGCTCATCGATGACACGGCATCGGTCACTACGATGGGAAAATATCCCCTGTTGCCTGCCTCTCTTGCGCTCGATTCGACCCCGAGCTCGGTTGCAATTCCCGTAAACACTATGGTCGAGATCCCGGCATTCCTCATCATGAGATCGAAATTTGTTCCCACGAAAATGCTGGCCGTGTTCTTGTTCAGCACGATGTCGCCGGGTTCCGGCTTGATTGCCAGTTCGAGCCCGTCCGGCGTCATATTAAGCGGCCGCGGTCGCTTGCTCATCATGTAACGCCTTCCCGCAGACTGAAACCTGTCGGGTAGAGGGGTGATCTTCGTGAGGAAAACCGGTACGCCTTTCGCCCTCGCAGAAGAAGCAAGCGCCTGCACATTTTTCAGAAACTCGTCCTTGTTGAAAATGTTGTCCACTAACATTTTTTGAAGGTCCCAGAGAACCA
>JAJYOS010000187.1 GCA_021796055.1 Bacteroidota bacterium | reverse complement strand
GTACATAAAGCTCGGGCGAACAGGATAACAGAAGGGACCAGTCTTACGCAACAGTCATCGGCTCAATTCTCATGGTAACAAGAGTGGCTTTGAACTTTCAATCCACGCTGAGTACCTTTTTGAAGCAATGTCCACAAGATTAAGGCGAGCTCCGCAAGGCAGCTCGACGAAGCGAGTCGTTCCCGAAGCCTCTTGCCTTAGGATTGAAATTTCGGCCTGCACCGATAAAGGCATGGCCCCGGGCGATATCTAGAAAGGAGTATTAAATGAAAATTCGATTAGAAGAGGCCCTTCAGTACCACTCCTCTGGTAGAAGGGGAAAAGTTGAAGTTGTCCCGACAAAACCGTGCGTAACTCAGCGAGATTTATCACTCGCCTACACACCCGGGGTGGCCGAAGTGTGCAGAATCATCGACAAAGATCCCGAAGCAGCCTATGAATACACATCCAAGGCCAACCTGGTGGCGGTGCTCTCAAACGGCACGGCAGTCCTCGGGCTCGGGAATATCGGTCCACTTGCGGGAAAACCGGTAATGGAAGGCAAGGGGGTTCTGTTCAAGAGGTTTGCAGACATCGATGTATTTGACATCGAAATTAACGCGAAGACACCTGAAGAGATCGTCGCCGTGGCGAAAGCACTCGAACCAACGTTCGGCGGAATAAACCTGGAAGACATCAAGGCGCCGGATTGCTTTTATGTAGAGGAGAAGCTCAAAGAGACCATGAATATTCCCGTGTTCCACGATGACCAGCACGGAACCGCCATCATCAGCTCGGCCGCCCTCCTTAATGCTCTCGAGGTGGCGAAGAAGGACATATCGAAAGTCAGGATAGTAGTAAACGGTGCGGGGGCAGCGGCGATTGCCTGCACAAAACTGTACATAAAGCTCGGGGCGAAGCTCGAAAACGTCATCATGTGCGATTCGAAGGGGGTCATCTACAAGGGAAGAACCAATGCAATGAACCCTTACAAGGAGGAGTTCGCTCAGCCGACGGAACTGCGCACCCTTCCGCAGGCGATGGTAGGAGCGGATGTGTTCGTCGGACTTTCCGTGGCAAACGTCGTCACGAAAGAGATGGTTCGTTCCATGGCCGCAAATCCAATAGTCTTTGCAATGGCAAATCCCGACCCGGAAATAGCCTACGAGGAGGCTGTGGAGGCGCGCGGGGATGTGATAATGGCCACCGGAAGAAGCGACTACCCGAACCAGGTAAACAATGTGCTCGGTTTCCCTTTTATATTCAGGGGCGCTCTTGACGTTCGTGCGCGGACAATCAACGACGAAATGAAAATAGCGGCCGTGAGGGCACTTGCCAGGCTGGCCAAGGAAGCGGTACCGGATTCCGTCAAGAGGGCCTATGGAGGCATAGAACTCGAGTTTGGAAAAGACTACATCATCCCGAAACCGTTTGATCCGAGAGTGATTACATGGGTTGCACCCGCCGTTGCCAGGGCCGCGATAGAAACTGGCGTGGCGAGGATCGAAATCAAAGACTGGGACAAATATGAGGACCAGCTGAAGGAAAGAATGGGCATCACGCGTGAGATAGTCAGGACCGCAATATCGAAGTCTCAAAAGAGCGGAAGGAGAATAGTGTTCCCCGAAGGCGAAGAGACCAAGATACTCCATGCGGCCCAGGTCATAGTGGACGAACAAATCGCAAGCCCCGTCCTCCTCGGCAGGAAATCTCATATCGAGATGAAGGCGCACGAGATGAAAATCGACCTGGAGGGTATCGAGATAATCGATCCGACAAACTTCCCTAAGAGGGAAGAATATGTGGAGAAGCTCTTCCAGATGCGCCACAGGAAAGGAATGACGCGTGCTGAAGCCGGCAGGTTCGTGGAAAGGCCCAATTATCTGGGCGCTATGATGGTACACATGAACGACGCTGACGGCCTGGTATCGGGATTGACACAGTCTTATCCCAACACAATAAGACCAGCGCTTCAGGTTATAGGCATGGCAGAGGGTCGCAACCGGGTAGCAGGACTGTACATCGTCATGACGAAGCGCGACACCTACTTCTTCGCGGACACTACGGTGAACGTCGACCCGACCGCGGCGGAACTTGCCGAGATTGCCATCATGACCGCGGAAGTCGTCCAGCGCTTCAACATCACTCCGAGAGTCGCTATGCTTTCATTCAGCAATTTCGGCAACACCCGCCTGCCGCAGTCAATCAAAGTTCAGGAAGCGGTGGAAATAGCCCACAGGCTGGCACCGAACCTGATAATCGACGGCGAGGTCCAGGCAGATGTCGCACTTTCTCCGGATGAGCTCGAAGAGGTTTACCCGTTTTCGAGCCTGAGGAACGGCGTGAATACTCTGATATTCCCCGACCTCAATGCGGGCAATATAGCTTACAAGCTCATGGGTAAAATCGGGGGCGCCTCTCTTCTCGGTCCTATCCTTATGGGAATGAAGAAACCAGTCCACGTCCTCCAGCAGGGTTGCGACGTGGACGCCATCGTAAACATCGCGGCCGTTTGTGCAGTGGAAGCCATAGACAAACAGCGTAATAGCGGCAAATAGCCGATTTTCAGCTCTTATCAGAGGCCTTCGTTGTCCTGAAGTTTCATCGTTAGGGCATCGAAGGCCTTTTTTATCCATGGGACAGGTTTAACACGGGCTTGGGCCAGGCGAAGCCTTCCCGCCTGCCACCGAAAATGATTGAGCCAAGCAGGCATCTTGACTCAGTCCCATTCAACCCATATATTAAGATAAAAAAGTCCGATATTATTCGAGAGACAATTGAAAATCATCTTCGCGTTAATCAGTCAACCGACGGAGATAGTCTGCAACTCCAGGATGAGATTGGGATATAACGGATTTTGCCTTAGATTCTCTCTCGAGGAATCACGGGAATCGATTTCCAAATAAACAGGAGGTGTATAGATGGGACCGCTCGAAAAGCTCCATATTCATCATGAAAAGCTGATAAGCACGATCAAGTCATTGGCTGAAAGGGCGACGAAGAATCCGGCCGATACTTCACTGCTCCTAGCCTATTGCAACGAATACCTGGTATCACACGCCGAGGCGGAAGAGGTAACGTTGTATACGGTTGATGACGATCCGAATTTCGTAAACAACATGATTCACGAACATAAAGAGATCAAACATTCTCTCGACGTGATCGATGCCGCCTTCTCACGCGGAGAAGCAGGCACACTGACTGCGGAGATTCATAACTTCTTAGCCCTGCTGAACAAGCATTTCGGAGAAGAAGAAAACACGCTGATGCCGCGGATCAGCAAGAAAATTACCGAGGAGGAGCTGGAATCTCTTATCGGTGAAGCTCACCAGATAGAAGCGGAAAAGAAAAAATCAGACGTGTGGTCGCTCTTCGAGTACGACCACAAAAGAATTGATCTCAATTTATCGCAAATAAAGAGTTCGAAGGGAGACCCGGGGAAGTCTGCGGAATACTATTCCATAATGAGGACACAGCTTCTTAATCATATCGAGCTGGAAGAAACCGTCCTTTTCCCGGCCTTCGGTGAGCACACAACCCCCGACCACTTGGGACCGGTGAACGTCATGATCCAGGAACACCAGATCATAACCTCGTACCTTCCCTCTCCCTCTGACAAGGACGGCGTAACAAGGGCGTTCGATGTTCTTCACGAGCTGATTGGGAAACTAACCGTTCACAACAAGAAGGAGGAGTTGATACTCTACCCGATGATAAACCGTGAACTGCCCCGGGGAGAGAAGGAGAAAGTTTTCAAGGAGTGCCTGGATAGGTTTATGAAAGTCTGACAGGCCGTCAGTGCGACTCTGCCTGCGAAGCGTGTTCGCAGGCAGGAGACTAGCTACGACCTCAATGCTCTCGCACGGAGCTCGGTGATTTCCCGCTGCAGCGCCTCCAGCTGGTTATAGAGGTCGATCAGATGTTCATACATATGGTTCTCCAGGATTCGCAACTGTGAAATATCATCGAACTGGAAGACGATCCCGCCTTCGTCGCCGTTCATCTGGTAAGCCACAACTCTGTAGTATTTCTCGACGCCTCTCTGCTTGAGGGTCCCTACACTTCCACCCTGAATCTTGCACTCCGACGCCATATGATCGAATCCCGGAGAGTCCTCGTGCTGCAAAAATTCGTCCACCTCGATCTTCTCACCGGGTCTCAAAATCAGAGGAAGAGTCTCTACCGCGTATTCGTTAGCGTAAATTAGTGTCAGGTCCGAATCCGTGATAAGAAGCGGGACTTTGACCTTCTGAAGAACCTTGAACGAATCGAATGTGATATTTTCTTTAGCCACGTCGCATCATCCTTGCAACTCTGCCGACCCCTCCGCATCTCAGGGGCAGCAATTGTCCGGTGCCGTTCGTACTTAACGAACCGGAATAGTTAAGTATTCTTAAGTGCTCTGCACGTCGTCCATACAAAAGGGGCAACGCTGTAACATGAATTTACCGAAGAAGATATTTCTCAGCTGCCGAGATAGATTATCTCGACACGCTTGACATCTCGCAGCTCTTTTGCCGTGATGGTTCTCACACCGGGCTGTTGAAAGTTAATCTCGGCATGTTCGTCACCCTTGGTACGATCCAACCGGACCAGGACATTGCTTGAACCGCGGAGCGTAATCCCTGGTTCTGCCGATAGGACATTTCCTGTCGCTATCACTGAAGCATCTTTGAGGCTGACCGGAGAAAAGTCCACTTCCGGCGCAGGGATAACAGTGACCGAGACTGTAATCGCTGCAGCCACCTGGGCACTTGATGTCGAAGCAAAAAGCACCAAACCGGCGAAGGTCAAGAGCGGCAATATCTTCAACGTATGTTTCATTGTCTCTGAGCACAAAGCTTCTAAGACAATGCCAAACGAGTTTCATTAGACGAAAGAGCCGGCCGCCCCTATATTCTATTGATTCTACGTTAGTTACAGAGTCGCCCTTTAGCCAGGCGGCTTTTCTCAGACCCGCGTTCAGGTAACTCTTTCTCAATTACATGAAAAAATTACCTGCGAAGGATGGCACTTGGGTTGGGGCAGCGGTCTGATGAAGGCGGAAGTCTCTTGATGGAGGAAACCTTCTTCGTCGGTATGGCCTTCGCCGAAGGTTTCGTTAATCTTTCAGGGGAGTGAGATCAGGCGGGATGATGAGTACCCCTCAAAAGCTTGGATCAGCTTCAGTGCTGCCGATGCTTCTGCTCTGGTCTGGTATGTCGGTGTAATTACCATGAATTTCATCGTCTCATTATCGAAGTCTATGAGTGCAGTAAGACCGGTACGTCTTTGAAATTCGGCGGCGAAGTTTACGGCAGAATTGTGATTCAAGAACGTCCCAAGGAGTACCGTGAACAGATCCTTTGTCCGTTCCAAACCATAAACCGTTACAAAAGCACCGCTGTATCCGGGAGTCTTCTTCAAAGTATCCGCTGCCTCCTCGCATTCTCTTCTGCTATTGAAGAGTCCTATCATTACCGAAAAAAGCTGCGTAGACCGTCCGAACTGAACAATAGACTGCATGCCGTTTTCCTTGAGAATCCTGCTTGAATATTCCTTGGCAGCAGTCATTGAATGGAAAGCGGCGACCTGGATCGAAAACAAATAGTTCGTCCCCTGGTCAGAGGATGACACGATAAATGCGTCCCTGTAACGAGTCTGTCTGATGATTGTCCTAAGCACATTCAACGCCCCCTCCTTGCCGTCCATCCTCTTTGTTTGCACGACATACAAACCCAATTTGACGTTGAAGTGCGTTCCGAATTTCATACCGGTTCTTGCCCTCGCCTCTTCGGCAAATAGCGTGGCACGACCCCGGCTCTTGAAGGATCCTATCTGCACGGAGAACCGGGCAGGAATAACAACGGAACGTGTTGTCTGAGCCTGCGGCACAACTGCATTGCGAGCGGGGGATTTTCCCGCAGGCCGGGACGACTTGGCCGATGTTCTGATCAGAGTTTCAGCAGGCGGTTTTTCCTTAGACTGGGCGGATTCCTGAGGCTTCCTGTCCCTCAATATTATCTTGAGTCCTTCGACATAATCGCCGTTCTTCGTCGGCTTGACATCAAATAGCAGTTTGGCCGGATCCGAATAGACACCGAGAACTGCAAGCTGGCTGGAGTCCACATACGCCTCATACCTGCCCGGCGGAAGTCCCATATAATAGAAACTGCCGTCGTAGAAAACAGTGATACTCCTATTGAATTCTCCGGACACCGATTTTAATTCCAGGGTCAGTCCGGAAATCGCGGACAATTTCCCGTCTTGCGACTTCAGTACGTGGCCGTCAATTACTCCTCCGACAAAGAAAGGCACATCGATTTTCTTGTAAGAATCGGGATCCGTAATAAATGAGAATGAGCTCTTCTCCGGTATCCATAAAGGGTTTCTGATGGAGTTTATGTCTACATCTGCACTGTACTGAGTGTAAGGAAGGAGATTCCAGTCTCTAATGATCCCGTCATTCGATCTCTCCGTAGACACGGCTTGTCTCAAAGGGACGTTTCCTTCCCTTATGACCTTTTCTCCCTCGTCATATTTCCCGTTGCCGTTAGCGTCGACAAACATTCTTATCGACGCAGCTGAATGCCCTACCCAGCCTAGATCGTTGAACAAGAACTTTCCGTAATTGCTGTCGAAACCAACGGAGCCGCTGACGTTCTCAGTATAATATCCGGAGCGGTTGTGGAACTGCGCGGAGGTCGTGGACCGTGTGAACGGGAGGTCGGCTATGATTTGCAGATTGAAAGTCGTCGCCCTGTTTATGTAATCCCTTTCAGCTGAGAAGGCTATTTGTATGTACTGCTGAATATTCCTGGTGAGTTGAAATGAAATGTTGTCGAGAGAGTTCTTCAGTACACCGTATCTACCATTCACGTTGAGAAGTGTCCCGTTCAGTAGATTAAAAGGACCCTGCCTGAAGAAGAATGAGTAGAGTATCGTCCCGGTGAGACTGTAGCTATTATAGGTCGCGCTGCCATAATCGATGATCGATTTGAGATAACCGATCGATGCGTTGAGCTGCGACAGGCTCGTCGAAAAATAACCGGAATAGCTGAAAGATTTCTGACCCCCCATGAATTCCTGGGCGTTTCCAGCCATCCTGAAATTGAAATTGGTACTCCCGATTGAGAAGGGCAGGTATGCATCCGCCTGCGCCTGTTGGGTCTGCATGCTCGGGTTATAGAGCAAATTCTGACGGTACTGCGTATACATCACATCGAAGGCTGCCTGGGACGCGTATAGGGCGTTGAAGGTTGACCTGTAGAACGCAGACGGAGCGGCGTCGATGCTCATCGTGTACTCCGATCCCAGCCTCAGATATAGCGAGTTATAGAGGAGTGGCTTTGAAAAGAGCGGGCTGTCCAGATAGTCCATTCCGATCTTGTCGCTCATCCAGTCAGTTACCCCAAACGCGACATTTCCCGATAAGAAATTATAGTCAGTGTTGTTCAGTTTTCCGCCGCTGATGGTGTAGTTGACTTGTCCGGCCGGAACGAAGGAAAAGGGTATCTGCAGTCTTCTGTCCGTCTCATTGAATTCCCCGTTCGGGCCGTAGTACTTAAGCTGTATGAACGAAGTCCCGTATACCAGAGGGATAGAGAATTCGGCTTTTCCCTGCGCATCAGCGCGCTTGTAGCCGACGAATTGACCGTTCACATAGAGATCAACGTCCCAGTTAGGGCTTGTTTGAGCTCTTACTGTATACTCCCCGAAAAGCGTTCTGACGGCAAGGGGTTCATTGGATATCTGTGCGCCGCGGTATCCGTACGATGTCAAGCCGTCCGAGGAAAGGTTTCCAAGTGCGGCGTATGTTAAGTAAACCGAAGAATCGACGGCGTACTTCCAGCTGAAGGTGCTCGAGTAGATGCTCGAAGTGTTCCCCACGAAGGCACCAAGCACGCTACCCTGAGTCTCGCCTCCGAGAATCTCTGCGCCACCGGTAAGCTCGTAATTATAATTCGACCGTCCCGCGCCATCATAGGCCGACAACGAATAATCAAGCACGCCGCCATTCAATAGATTCCTTTTTCTCGGGAAGGCCAGCGGTGCCTGGAGCAAGTTCCCCGTGGGTGAGAAAAGCTCGTATCGCCTCCGTATTTGTCTCTTGTAATCCTCGACAATTGGCAATTTCTGATCGGTAGTGAGCGATAAGGAGAGAGAACTGAAATCGACACTGAAATTCAGGCCAAATATTTTCCTGAAGAATGACGGCAACGCATAAAAATCGAGTTGACCTGCTATTACCGTTGAAGTGTCGAACCTGATTTCTTTCCCTCCGACTCTCGCAACACCTGCTGCAAAGTCAATCTGATATTTATCTGAGGGGGCTGTGTAAAATCCCTTGAGCGTTTTCGAGCGCAAGTCCAAAGAGTTGTCAACCCTCAGCTGCTTGAAGACCGCACTAACTGGAACATAAACGGAGTCGTTGAGATAGAGGGCTGTAATTACGGTGTTGACCAATCCGCTGAAGGTAAAAGATAGATATATTTCCTCTGCCTGCGAATTCCCGGGGACTGCCTTTACAGGAGATTCCTCGGATCCCGCTGCTGCGCTGGAAGCAGCGAGTAATGTCACAAGAACGCCTACCCAAAAATACCTTCGCGCGCGGATTTGCTACTCCCACGTAATTCTTTTTGCCAACCTGCCAACGAGACCTTTAAGGAAAGACACCCTACGGAATGATGCGCAACTACTGGATGCTGAAACTAATCGTTTTCTCGACTGCTGGAATCTTTAGCAGGTCTTCACTCGCAATATCATTCCTTTTAGATTCCAGTTTAAATTCAGCAGTATAGTTGCCGGCGTGTAAATCGGAAAGAGGCACGGTGAATCTTATAAATGCAGCGCTTTGGTAAATGGCGAGGACCTCCTCATTTGTGTAGACGCTTCTGCCCGCGCCGTCCTTTACGACTATCGACATCGTGCCGAAAAATGGAGAATTCCCTCCGTGGGAAACGTGCGCCATCAGACCCATTGCCGTAGAATCAGGGATTGTATCAACTTTCCCGATATCAACAGTTGTGTTAACATAGCCCTTCTTGTAGATGACGGTAGTAACCTGTTGAAGGATGAAGGTGATACTCGTCCTAATGCCGCTCCCCGCCGTGTCGATGGCCTTTGCCTGAGGTGTCGAGCTCGTGACCAATCTCGTCCAATATTCACCGTCCGGGATATCTGCTGGGCCCGTAACCAAGAGTCGGACCACCTGCTCTTGTCCTGGGTTGATAATAAATCTCTGAGGAAATCCCCGCAGCCATTGTTGGCATGAATGCTCGCGAGCCATCAACGTGTCATTATATTGCATGCTTAAATTGCCAAGAGAGTCGTATGCCGGGAATCCGAACTTGAACGAAATCGTGATTTCCTGAGGAGAGTCTGACCGATTCATAACGAGAAAAGGAATCTAGAT
>JAJYOS010000186.1 GCA_021796055.1 Bacteroidota bacterium | reverse complement strand
GCGAAAGACAATACCACGCGGGTCGAAACAAAAGGGGGGAGCATAGTATCTGAGACAGTCTGGCACGAGTCGAGTTCATCAGCTACCGGCGGTGGCGTGAGCGACGTCTTCCCGCTTCCGACATACCAGCAATCTGTCGGCGTTCCTCGCTCGATCGACACCGGTTTTGTCGGCAGAGGTTTGCCTGACGTTGCCGGAGATGCGGATCCAGAAACTGGCTACAACGTCGTTGTGGACGGGCAGGAGATGGTTATCGGCGGAACCAGCGCGGTCGCTCCTCTGATGGCAGCACTCGTAGCTCTGGTGAACGAAGGAGGTAAACAAACACTGGGCTTTTTCAACGATTCGCTTTACACTCACGAGTCTCTCTGCCGCGACATCGTGCACGGAAACAATATCACAACGACGACCGGTCAGGGATATTCAGCGGCAAAGGGTTGGGATGCCTGCACGGGACTCGGTGTGCCGAGCTCTTTTCCAAAACCGCAATCCGGAAAAGTGTCCAGGTGAGGGCGGCCCGGCTGAGTGATTAGGCGTTAAGCTCAAATGGCTGATGGAGATGGCACATGAAGCAAGCGAGAAAGGCCCTGGTTTTGAGCGGGGGTTCTGTGAAGGGTGCGTTTCAGGCTGGCGCAATAATGGCGGTACTTGACTCAGGATTTGTTCCTGACATGATTTATGGAATTTCGGTCGGCGCGCTCAACGGCGCGTTCATCTGTTCGGAAGCAGGAAAAGATTCTCTTTCAAATGGAGTTGTCTCATGGAAGAACATCGGCCAAAAGCTTGTCGACTTCTGGACTGATAATATCCGCCGCCCATCAGATATAGTGAATATCAGGTGGCTCTCCGCGGTTGTCATGAGTGTGCTTTTCGATTCATATAATGGTTTGGTCGATACCGCTCCTCTCGCGCGGCTGATTAGAAAGCATATCTCACTTGAGTCTTTGCGGGCGGCGCCCGCAGGGCTGCAAATTGGGACGACTAATCTTCTTGACGGTACTCTCACTTTGGTTGACCCTACCTCACCAATATTCAACAGTTATCTGCTCGCCAGCGCCTCCATTCCCATCGTCATGCCGCTTACCTATATAGGCGGGCAGCCGCTCGCTGACGGCGGAGTCCGCGAGATAGCTCCATTGAGCCCCGCAATCAAGAGCGGAGCCACTGAGATCTGCGCGATCACCTGCCAACCGGAGCGCATGCCCAGTTCCAAGTTCGACGCGAAGAATCTTATCCAGCTGATCGAGAGGACTTTTGATGTGATGACGAACGCGATACTTGACGACGACATGGATCTGGCCAGTTTCATCAACGGAGTCGTGCGCGAGGACCGCAATGCCGGCAACTCGCTTGATACGCTTAAAAAATACAGGGAAATAGAGATAATTTCTATTCGACCCAGACAGCCGCTGGAAATCAGCATCACGTCGTTTTCATCCGACGACATACGCGATCTTGTCTCCGCCGGATATGATGCCGCGATTGAAAGTCTTAGAGGAAAGTCTCCGGAGTGACTTGATAGCGCTTCGCGAAGTTATTGCAAAAGAATGAAAGCTTGTATACTTTCAAGAACGGAATGCGTCGGCTCTGCCGATGACGGAAAGTTATCGCTTGATAAACATGTTACTGATCAATATGAGTTAGGAGTTCGATATGCTTGATAAACGATCTGATCATTTTGTCGATAGGGCGAGTACGGTAGCTGGCTGAGCGGCCTGTACCAGGTTAAGATTCTTCCTTATTTACTTCACCATGTCGCAGGATTTGGAATCACCGCTGATCCGTCAGCTCCGTGAGGAGAACAGACGTTTGAGGCGGGCCGTGAACGAGTTGTCCGTGCTCAACGAGCTGGCGAGAGCCATCGCTGTTACGAAAAGTCCGGAAGAGACGATTCGAAGGATAGCCGATCGCTCCAGGCGAGCGGTGCAAGCGGAACAGGGGGTCATAACTTTAATAGACGAGCGCAGGGAGGAATTGCCGAGGACGCTGGTAAGGATCGCCACTGAATCGCTCGGTGTCAGGCAATATAGATTCGGTCAGGCGCTCCTTGGATGGATGATCATCAACAAGAAACCGGTCATAGTGAACAACACCGGAAGTGACTTAAGATTCCGCGGAGCGGTCTGGGACCCTTCAGTCCGTTCGGTGCTGTGCGTGCCCATGATAATCCGAGGAAAATTGCGAGGCATACTTGGCGTTTATAATAAGAAGAACAGCGGGGGATTCACGGAAGACGACCAGCGGCTTCTTACAATTATCGCCTCACAATCGGCGCAGCTTATTGAGAATGCGAGGCTGTTCGAGGAGGAAAGGACGCTCATGCGGATTCAGCGCGAGCTCGAGCTCGCCTCCAGGATCCAAACAGATCTGCTTCCCAAGAGCGCGCCCAGGCTGGTTGGCTATGACATCGCAGGTACTACGATTCCCGCCAGCAAAGTCGGCGGTGACTACTTCGATTTTATTCCGCTCGCCGAAAGCAGCATCGCCATTTGCGTTGGCGATGTCTCTGGAAAAGAACTTCCGGCGGCTCTTCTCATGGCCAACCTTCAGGCCGCGTTGAGAAGCCATACCCATGTGGCGACATCCGCCAAAGAATGTATCGCGCTTTCAAACGCCCACCTTCGCTCAAGTATGAGTCCGGATAAATTTGCTACTCTTTTTTACTGCGTGCTCGATACTCGGGCGCATCGCTTGACTTACTGCAACGCCGGGCATGAACCTCCCTTCCTCTTTAAGGCGGACAAGAAGCACCATCGTCTCATAACCGGGGGAACGGTGCTCGGCATCATAGATGAGTTCGTCTTTGAGGAGGCTACCGTGGCATTTGAGCCGGGCGACATTCTGATCGCGTATTCGGACGGCATCACCGAAGCGATGAATGAGAATAGCGAGCAGTTCGGTGAGGAGAAACTTGCGGAGTTTATCAGGCAGAACAGTGAGATCTCTGCCGCCGAACTTATCGGCCAGATCATTCAGGCAGTGAAGATACATGCGGGCGCCTCGCCCCAGCATGATGACATAACCATTGTGGTCGTAAAAAGGATAGCTTAGTGATTCGGGGCATGCGTTGGGCGTGATTCGGGAGGGAAGAGACACCAGCGCGATCAGGAGGGATATGATGCGTACGCTGCGTCATCATGGAATAAGGTGCACAGATGGATGACACCTTTATTGGGAAGAAGATTCATCAGTATAAGATCATACGACGTCTTGGGACGGGTGGATTGGGTGAAGTGTACGAAGCTACAGACACCAAACTCGAAAGGTTAGTGGCTCTTAAGTGTCTCTCCCCTTCGTCATTGTCCCCAGCGGATGAAAGGGTATATCTTGTGCGTGAGGCCAGGGCTGCATCGGCGATCAGCCACCCGAACGTGTGCAGCATTTACGACATAATCGAAGAAAACGGCCGCCTTTTCATTGTAATGGAATACATCCGAGGCCGCACGTTGAGGGAGCTGATGAACAAGCTGCCGATCCAGCAGATAATTGACGTGGGGGCGCAGGCAGCGTCAGGACTCGCGGCAGCGCACGAACGCGGAATCGTACATCTCGATATCAAGCCGGAGAACATTATGATTCGGAAGGACGGCCTGGTCCAGATCACCGACTTTGGGGTGGCGCAGTTCGTTAGCCGCCAGGAATTGAACGACGATGCGACTCATGACCTGACAGCAGGCTCGTATCCATATATGTCTCCGGAACAAATTCAGGGATGGGACGTTGATTTTCGGAGCGACATATTCTCGCTGGGGGTGGTCCTTTACGAGCTGGTGGCAGGTGAACCGCCGTTCAAGGGATGGCACAGGGCCGCGGTCGAATATGAAATTATCCATGTCGATCCTCCACTTCTTCACTCGGTGAATGATGGCATAGAAAATGAAATGATGAACATCATCGCCGAATGCCTGCAGAAGAGAAAGGAGGAAAGATACCAGTCTGCGCTAGAAGTAACCAAGGAGCTGAGACGGCTTCACCGTCAATTCGAAAGGAAGAGACTACCCGTCGTGAAGATGCCATCTGGCCGCAGCCGTAAACCTTCCGACGAGAAAGGGGAAGATGGAGTCCCGAGTGACGTTGCAAGTAGCGATCATCATTCGGCAAATAGCGATGCGAGCCCCAATAGATCACCGCTACGTGGGGCCTTTTTTCGAAGGATTATTTTCCTATTAGTCGCGCTCGGGTCACTTGCGGCCGCGATTTATTTGACAGCCTTTTTCACCAGGGCGGCAGAAGGGGGGCATCCGGTCATCGAGGCATCGATACTTGCCCCAGCCGGCGTGAACTTTGATAATTCTGCCGGCAACAATTTATCGATTTCCCCGAATGGATTGTACCTCGCGTTTATCGGTGACGATTCCGCCGGCAACAGTGGGCTTTACATCAGAAAGCTTGGTTCAATGTCTTCAAAATTGCTTGTGAAGGCTGACAACAAGGCTTATCCGTTCTGGTCTCCGGATGGTAAATCCATCGCTTATTTCCGGCAGGGGAAGCTGTTGAGCATTCCATTTGACGGCGGCGTACCGGTAATCATCTGCAGGGCGCAGGGCGGTAACGGCGGCACCTGGGGCACGAAAGGCGTCATCGTTTTTTCTGAATCCTCGACGGGAAGCCTTTTCAAAGTGGCTTCTTCCGGCGGAAAACCGGTAAAGATATTGTCGCCGGATACCGTCAAGAATCAGATCAGCTTGAGATGGCCTTACTTTCTTCCAGACGGAAATCATTTCTTGTTCACCGTGCAGTCGTCCAATGTTACTGCCGAAAACAACGATGAGATATATGTCTCTTCAATTAAAGCCACCCAAGATGTGAAGCCGTTACTTACGGCTTCGTCGAACGCCCAGTATTCCGACGGTCACCTCTTTTTCATGCGGCGATCGGTTCTCTTTGCCCGCCGGTTTGATCCGGATGCCGAAGCCATCGACGGACATATCGAGCCGGTCGAGAGCGACGTACAGTACTCCGACATTGATATCAGTGGGAGCTATTCGACTTCGAAAAGTGGCATCCTCATTTTTCAACGTGAGCGAATTCCCGTGAAGAAGGTTATACTCACCGAAACTCGCGGGGTGAAATCTGACACACTTGTAGATATGCCGGTGTTCCATGATGCCCGGCTGTCGCCGAATGGGAAGAGCGTGGCCTTCGATTCCTATGATTCGGGGGACAAGAATTACGACATCTGGACGTATGATATATCGAGAAATGTGGCGACCAGGCTCACTCTAGACCGCGATGCGGACCTTTATCCGTGTTGGGCCCCCCGACGGGAAGGAAATTGTGTTCAGCTCGAATCGAGGGTTGAGCGGAAATCTCAACCTTTACATAAGAAATGTGGATGGATCGGGGCAATCGAAGCCGTTCTTCAGATTCGATAACGACGTAATTGCGGATCAGTGGCTGGACAACGGTAAATATATACTGGCACAGGCGATGGACTATGTGGGAAAGAACAGCGGCTGGGATCTTTTGTTACTCCCTGAGGAGAAAGGGCGGAAACCGATTGTCCTTATCGGCACTAAATATGACGAGGAAGACGGGAGCATATCGCCGAACTCGAAATGGGTGATGTATACCTCGGATGAGTCTGGAAAAAGACAGATTTACGTCGCTGCCGTCAAAGGTGGTGGAAGCAAATGGCAGGTCAGCGATGATGGGGGCAAATGGTCAAGATGGGGAAAGGGTGGGAGACGGATATATTTTCTTTCTCCTGAGAATGTCATAATGGGAGTGAAGGTGCGCGGTTCTGGCAAATCATTGATATTCAGTAAACCGTACCCGCTCTATTCAGCGGCCAAGGGAATCAAAGGAGAAGAAGTATACTATATCAACTCGGATGGCCGAAAGGTCCTCGTGGGAGTAAGCACTGGGAATCCTGTTCCTCCAACAGTAACGATTGTCTCGGATTGGGAAAAGACAATCGATGGTAAATAAAGTTCGATCGGAGATATATACTTACGCCCAGCCATAGGGGATACTTTTCTGGCTCTGAAGATGTAGGGAAGAGCGCTTGGCCGGTACCCAATCAAGAAAAGGGGAGAGGGAGCCGGCAAAGTGCCGGCTCTTTTGCACAATACTTCACTTTCTTGTGATAATAAACTGTTCTCCCCAAATTGCTCCGTGATGTCTCTTTGGAGCGAACTCGTCGCGCGCAGCGACGTGAGTGACTCAAAAGTAGGCTGCCATTGTCAATCCGGCGGTTTGGAATCCAAGTTTTAGCTCACTTCGGTCAGGTGCGCCGCTGGCGGAGGTCTGTGTGCTCGTCACTCCGAACTGGTATTCAGCGCTCAGACTTAGATTGCTATTGAAGAAATACTCGATTCCTCCGATTGCGCCCAGGCCGAAAGTAGTTGAGCTCGTCCTGTTCGCTCCAGGGTTGGTGGTTTCGGCGGTGTTCAGGAATGAAAGTTGGCCTCCCACATACGGGCTGACCTGCGATGCGAGCGGAAGGTGATATTCGAGACCGGCCGCGATACCGATGGATAGTGAGTTGTCTGTGAACTGCGGCGTACCGCTTGTCGTCCTGTTATCCAACCCGAACAGTAGCATACCGCGGAGGGCCATACCATTTGAGATGAAGTACTTTCCTCCGATTCCACCCTGGTAAGCGTTCAAATTCAAGGCGCTTAAGCCGACAAAATTGAAAAGCACTGCCTTGTCTCCCTGCTGTGCCACGTTCAGGGTTTGGGCGCTAACTTCAGTCGCCGTCGATACGGCGATAATTGATAAGAAGATTATCATTTTGCTTCTCATTGTTTTCTCCTTTTGTTTGTGTCTAGTGCATCATCCTTGCCAGAACATTCAGAGAGATTCAGCTCCCAGTGATTGATTTACCGGCGCACTTTCATTTGCGGAGAACGGCCAGATCTTCTCTCCTTCGTCTCCAAGTTACGATAAAACCGATGACCATGATAATGACCCCGCCCCAAACAAGATTTATGAACGGCTTGATTGTCGCTTGTAAAATCAAAACCTGTTTCCCCGGTGCCTCCCAGCCTGAGGATTTTGCCATCATGGCCGCATCCGATGAATTCTTTGCCGGGAGATAGTCCAACAGGACACCAGTCTGGTTGGTTTTATTGTTCACGTGTATCTTCATCACCTTGAATCGGTCGCCCGACGGAGTCGCCACGGTGCCCGCCTGATTCTGACCGCCGGGGTTAATTTTGTTCGTAAGAGTTATCGTCCGAGGGGCGTGACCGCCCTTTCGCCGGAGCAATATCATGGAACTTAATTTGAACGCTTCACCACTCATCATGGCAACCTTCTGATCCTCCGCGACATTGAAGCCTTCGAACGTGAACGTGTATTTCCCAACGGTGACCGGTTCATTTATGGAAAGCGGTACGAAAATCCCATTTGAGGAGATCCGCGGAGAATTTGCGTTTCGGCCGCCTTCTTCCTCGACGGACTGAGGCGAGAGATACAAATCCCGAGTCAGCATGTTGCGCCCGATGAATGCGAGAAGAGCGGGGTGCGTGAAAGCTTTGTAGTTCACGAGGCTGAAGATGTACGGGTTGCGAATGATAGCTCCCCCCTCATACATGCTCGAGTACATCACGAGCGGCGCGACGAATTTGCTCGATCCGTCGCTCACCACGACGTTATAAGCCGTCCTTCCGAGGCTTAGCTGTGAAGTGCCAACATAAGTAAGCTTGTAGCCGAAAGCGTTGGCGGGCTCATCGCGTGGGAGCGTGAGCACTACCTGTTTGTCGTAGTGAGTCGAGGCGATGATTCCGATAAAGAGTACCGCTATCCCGATGTGTGCCAATGACGCGCCGAGAAATTTCGGGTTTCCGCGGGCGATCTTGTACGCGATCTGAAGGTTGACGAAGAGTGCGAACGCACTGGCGAGGAAGAAAAGGACCATCCAGATGTTGCGCATGCCGGCAAGGATGACTATCGCAGTCAGCAAGGCAGCTGCTGCTGCCGGAAGACTTGCCGTTTTTGAGAGTGTTTGTGAATTGGTTTTCTTCCACCAGAAGAGCTGTCCCAGTCCGATCATCGCGGCCATGAAGATAGCCAGGGGAAGGTTTGTCTTTATGTAATAGCTCGGATCTATGGCGCTCGGTTTTCCCTTTAGAATGTTGGTTATGAGCGGCGCGCTGGTGCCGATAAGGGTGAAGCACGCTACCGCGACAAGGGAAGCCGCGCCGAGGAAAAGGGCAAACTCCCTTGAAGTCAGCGAGTAATGAATCTTTACATGAGGAATTTCCTTTATGCGGAACAGGAACAACGCAGTCCCGAGAATTACAAAGAACGCGATCAGCATTACGAGGTAGACATAGACCCACATACCAGGCTTTTCGAAACTATGGACCGATGTGTCGCCGAGGACGCCGCTTCGGGTAAGAAACGTGCTGTAGAGAACAAGGAGGAACGGGAGCATCCCCATCACCATGTTGGCGCGTTTGAAACCGCCGGTGCGTCGCTGAACTAGGAGCGTGTGCACCGACGCGACGGCGAACAGCCAGGGAATGAAAGACGAGTTCTCTACCGGATCCCAGCCCCAGAATCCTCCCCAGCCAAGCGTTTCATAGGCCCAGAAACCGCCAAGCGTTATGCCGAAACCGAGAACCGCACAGGTGAAGAGAGTCCATGGGACTGCCACCTTAGTCCACCTGTCATAGTCTTTTCTAAGCATTCCGGAAAACGCATGCGCGAACGGAACCGCGGTCGAAGCGAATCCAAGAAACAGAATAGGCGGATGGATGACTATCCAAAGATTCTCGAGAAGGGGATTGAGCCCTCTGCCGTCGTTGGGCATGAAGCCCGCGTGAACATCCTTCGGCCATGTCTGCCAAACATGCTCGAACGGACTCTTCACGATTGCGAGAAGCACAAGAAAGGTGGCGATCGCGGAATAAATCCCCATTACAGATGCTTCGTAGTTATGCTTCCGCGCGTATACCATCAGTATCAGTCCGATAATGCTTGTATACATGGTCCATAGCATGAAGCTCCCCTGCTGTCCGACGTAAAATGTGGAGATGAGCAGCGGTGGGTGAAGTTCGTAGGAACTGTAACTCCATACATAGGTATACTGGAACTGGTGAGTCAGGATAAGGTTCATGAAGTAACCGGCCGTCAGAATGACGGCGACTGCGCCGACGTGGAATCCTCCTCTGGCTATCCTGACGGCGCGATCATCATCTTTGAAGAATCCGTACATGTATGCGATAGTCGCTGTCAGCATTCCGCCGAAAGCGACGACGACAAGGGCTCTGCCGATCATAGTAATCTCCTCCCCTCGATTGTTCTCGTGCGCAAGAGAGCTTTACTTGCTCTCCAGAAGCGCGACGTTCTTGATTTTGTACTTCTGGTTGTATTTAGGCGCGGTGGTCTTCACGGCTATGATGTCTTTCCGGGCCGTCGGCTCCTGCGCTGTTGCCCTTTGTGTGCG
>JAJYOS010000185.1 GCA_021796055.1 Bacteroidota bacterium | reverse complement strand
CGCGCGCGTGGTCGCCGCTTCTCCTTATTCCTGTCCCGATATGGATGTGGAAGCCGTGGAAGTCGACATATCTGAAGTCCGCTACCAAGTCCAATGCCTCTTCAACTTCTCCGCCGACAAGGTCCAGGCCGAACGGGCTGGTTTTTCTGCTTGCCGCGATGGAGCCACGATTTATTCTTCCAGGCCTGAAACCGGGATTCACGCGCAGAAGGATATTTGTCCTCTTTCTGATCTCTCTGCTGACTTCGTCTATTCGTATGAGCTCTTCTGCAGAGTCGACAAGGATGAACCTGACGGCGGATTGAACACATCGCGCCAGGAACTCGCGAGTTTTGCACGGGCCGTTGACGATGATTTCTTTCGGCTCATAACCGAGTCTGAGCGCGAGTGTCAACTCATATTCGCTCATAACCTCGGCCTTTAATCCCGCCCCACGGATCAGCTCCACTATCCCCGGCACGGAATTGGACTTGAAAGCAAAGTGCACAGAGACGGGTCCTGGATAAGAATTCTTTGCCTCGTCGGCAAACTTTTGCGCATCTCTCACCAATCGTTGTCCGTTCACCACGTGCACCGGCGTGCCGAATTCTTTCGCCACATCTGTCAGCTTCACGCCGTCCATCAGGAGGCATTCATCCCTGTCGAGTGTAAGGCCGTAATCAGACGGATCCGGTTGCATGATGGTTCCTCATGTTATGTGGTGACATAATATTGGGATTACCCGCACCCATCCTGTCAAAGATTTTCAGGAATATTGTAAAATGTTTATTGTCTTATTCGAGCCGCTTGCTGAGAATCCAGAAGGTTCTGTCACGAATAAGCCCGAGCGCCTCCGCAATTCGGACCGCAGGCGAGTTATCGTCATACATCCATGTCGTTTCAAGTGAATCGAAGCCGAGCGAGATTCTGCAAAGCGCATCGAAGAGAAGCCTGCTCACTTCCGAATGACGCGCCGACTTCCTGACTCCCCCGGCGTAGATGATTAGGTTCCTGCTCTTTTTCCGTTTTCTCATGAAATTCAAGTAGAACAACGGCATCGGCACCCCGCGCAGTGACATCATTAATGGGTTGATGTCGTAGACGCACTGCAGAACACCGTGAGGAATTCCGCCTTTCTCGACGATTATGTTCAGCTCAGGGGAGGTGACGTACTTGATGTATTTCGCGGAGAAAGCATATTCTTCTGCGCTCACCGGCAGGAACCGCCAGTTGGACGCGAACGCGTCGTTGTAAACGTCCCGCACTCTTTCCAGCTCTTCGCCCAGATTGTTCAAGTTCAGTTGCCGGGCACGGAAGCCGGACTCGGACGCCGATGAGAAAGTCCCGCCGAAATTGCGTTCGACGAATTGTTTGATGCCGGTGTTTTTTCTTGTGTGAATCTCAAAGGATCTCGTGAAACCCGCACTCGCCAGCAGCGATTCGTAATAAGGCGGGTTGTGCGTCTGGAAAAACGCCGGCGGTTTGTCAAATGCTTCTGTCTGCAGCCCTAAATCGGAGTAATGGTTGGGGTTGTACGGTCCCTCCAGGACGGTCGCTCCCATGACTTTGCAATATTGCCCGGCATGTCGGAACAATGCGGATACAGCTTGCGGATCATTTTCGGCCTCGAAGAATCCGAAGAAAGCGATTTTCTCTCCTGCAGATTGCAGGTACAGGCAGTTTATGACGATCGCGGTCCGCGCGACGGCAATTCCGTTTCTCAAACAGAGAAACAACCGAAGTGATGAATTTCTGAAGTACGGGTTTTTGTCGGCGTCTAGAGTGTCTTTTACATACGAGCCGATCGGCGGGATGTAGTACGGATCGCCGGCGTAAATCCGGCCCGACAAATTCAGAAAAGCCCGCTTCAGATTTCCGCCGTCTGCTTCGATAACCTGATATCCCATGTCTGTTTCTCTTTCTCGATCGACTCGATGACGTAGTTGTTGTAAATAAACGACTTGTCCGATTCGTGCAAAACAATTGCCAGGGTCTCATCGGATTTAATGGAATTGTCGAGTGAGCGCGGATGTTCACGGTGGACGAGGAGGTTTCTGTAAGTCATGACGGCGTTTTTTTTGGCAACCCGCACCGTCTCGCGGAGAAGCGATTCGAACTCGTCCTTTGTCATCCATTCGAAAATGTTCGTGAAATTGAATTTCGATATGCTGTCGGGCGGCAGGCTCGCGAAATATTCTCCGCATGAACCTGTCACTAACTCCACGCGGTCGAGGTTTTTCCTGATCCGATCATAATTGTGCTTTCTCAGATACTGCGGTAAACCCTCTTCGAACGGATAGTTGCCGAGAAGTATGTAGGTAAGGAAGCTGCTCTCGCGTGGATTCAGAGAGATGAGCGCTTTTCGTGCCCGCCCGGCGAAGTGATCGCCGAAGGATAAATTCGCCCCAAGCTGCGCGAAGAAGGCCTTCGTGAAGAGAAGACTCATGACGGCCCGGCTCAGAATTACTTTTGTGAGAAACCGCCACCGTAGATTGTTCCACTTCGATTCGAAGATGGACTCGCGTTCGGAAGAATCCTTCGCTTCGAACATGTCGCGGATCGCTCGCTTCCCGATCGTCAGCTTGAGGAGAACCCTTATCATTTGCATATACTTTTCGAATCTGCCCGAGTGGATGATCCCTTTCTCGATTTTGCCTCGTTGTCGGTTCCAGTAGGACTTGCTTGCAGGCGCGAGCCCGTTTCTTATTTTCATGTAGAGCGTGTGGCGCCGCTCGGATGGAGAGACTCCGAGCAGTTCAAGTATCTCGTCATGTTCGAGGCAGCGGAAACAGTTTATCTTCAAATCAAGGAGATAATTCTGATAAGGATTGAGGTCGAGGGCGATGACCTTGCGGGGAGAGTCCGCCAGGAAAGCGAGAACGTTGCATCCGCCCGATGTAATCGAGAATACCGTGTCGTCGCCCGCGATTCCCAGTGCCTCTCGATCCATCGACGGATCTTCCCAGCACTGCGCGTAAAGAATATCTTCGAACACACTTTGTCGTTTGAAAGGATTCATCTCAATCACCGGAATTTGTCGTTGGTCTGCGATCGCTGGTGCCTATGACCGTATGGATTATTGCCCAATCGAAAACCGCCGGAAGACCGATGGCGAGAGCATGGTAGAAATTGTGAGTGAAAGCTGCAACGATGAAGCCGGGGATGAACAACAGGTAAAGCGCGTTGTGGCGAAAGCCGTCACCGTTGAATCTCATTCCCCGGCCCGAGAGAATTGTTGCCCGGATGCTTTTCAAATTCGGGAAGAATGGCGGCGAATGTTTCTCGTATGTCGAGTACTCGGCTCCGAACTTCCAGCGCAGTTCCGCTTCTTCGTACCTGATGAGTCGTGTGTAGTGAAGCAGAAGTAAGACGGGAAGCGAGACTGCGACCGCGGGAAGGATCAGTGCGAATCCGCAGAACGCGGTGAAATCCGCGAGATAAATCGGGTTCCTGCAAAGCGTGTATGGAGGCTCAGTGAGAAGCGTGTCCGTCTGTACGCGGAACGACATCATGCGATGCGAGCTTAACGTGCTCCCCGCCCAGATGCGGAGAGCGCTAGCCGCGACCATGAAGATCGCCGGCGCGAAATATTTCAGATTTTCCGTCCAGCTGCTGCTAATTCCGAGAAGAGAGAGGAGTCCTTCAACCGGCGAGCGGAGATAATTGAACGGCCCGAGAGCAATCAATGCAACCGCGATGACGATACCGAATGAGACGAAGATCCGGTACTCGAACTCAAGGCGCAACGCCGCGTCCCGAAAAGTCTCTTTGCTCTTATTCATGTCGACCCCCGTTTGTCGGAATGTATACTCGCAGTGCATTGGGAACGACGGATATTTCGGCAGGGAGCGTGCCGAGCAGCTCACCGTCCGCCTCGAGCAGTACCGGTTCACTTGAGTCAATCCTGACCGACCGCGCTTTCACGTAAATGAACCGGGACGATTTCAGATGGTTCGCGGAATAAATCTTCGGGAGATTTGCGAGGCGGCTGATCACACTCTTCGTGCAGATCATCAGCACGTCGAGCTTGCCGTCGTCGAACTTCGCATTAGGCGTGAGGTTCATTCCGCCTCCCGTGTGTGTCCCATTCGCAACGACTACCCCGAACATCGGCATTTCGTACATTCCGTCTCCGTCGATTGAAACCCGGATATCGAAGTTCTTCAATGTGAGCGCCAGTTTCAGCGTCGTCAGACCGAAGCCCATGAAGCCGTTTCTCTTCTTGCCGCTGTCTTCGATACTTCTAACGACGTGGCCGCCGATCCCGGCTTGGCATTCGTTCACAAAGTATCGCAGTCTTTGGCTGCCGCCATTTTCCGTCCATCTTATTTTTCCTACTTCAATTACACCCGTGTTCCCGGAGAGTATGACCCTGGCCTGTTCTTCTATGGTCGGCGGCAATCCCAGGCTTTGCGCCAGTCCGCGGCCGGTTCCGCTGCTGATTATTCCAAGCGCGCATGCGGAATTGCCGTCATTCCCGGATGACAACAGCCCGTTTACAATTTCATTTATGGTGCCGTCCCCTCCGACGGCAATGACGGCTTCGTTGCCGTTGCTGGCGGCTTCCCGGGCAATATCGGCAGCTTCGTTTCTCCTCGAGGTCATCCTGACGGTGAGGCTTGAGCCGAAATGCCGCCTGAGCGACTCAATAACGGTTCCGGCAATAATACGGGTTTTGCCGTTGGCGGACACAGGGTTAATTATTGCCGTTATCTCGTGCGGGTTCATTCCATTTCTGTCCTTTGTCGCTGATATTCTACCCGGTCGGCGCGATTGGGATGTCATTCCGGCGTCACGCTTCCGTAAAGAAAGTGCACGGGATGGTAGAGCGTGGCGGTATGAGCAGCTGAATTCATACCCGAGCCGAGGCTACGGTCAGGTTTCGTCGGTTTTGGGACCGGTTGAGGCCGCGCTCATGTCCGATCCAGGAAGCCTAACCTTGATTCTTGGGGTCTCCAAACCTATATTTTTAGGCAAAATTCACGAAACAGCAAGATTTATGGGAGATTATGGCTACTACCACTGAATTCAGACCAGGGCTAACGATCCGTTATAACAACGATCTGTGGACAATTGTAGAGTTTCAACACGTGAACCCCGGCAACTGGCGGGCATTTGTCCGCGCGAAGATGAGAAACCTCAAGACCGGACAGGTGATTGAGAACAGGTTCCGCGCGGGCCAGGATATAGATGTGGTTAGGATCGAGCAGCGCACTTATCAGTATCTCTATCGCGACGGTGACATGCTGGTGTTTATGGACAACGATACATATGACCAGATTCACGTTCCGGAAGACGTCGTCGGTGAAGGAAGCAAGTTCCTCAAAGAGAACGTGAACATACAGATTTTCTTCAACGGCACGGAGATTACAGGCGTCGAGATTCCCATTTTTGTGACTCTCAAGGTCGTGGAAACCGAACCTGGAATCAAAGGCGACAGCGTCAACAACGTGATGAAGGCCGCCAGGATGGAAACCGGCGCGACAGTGAATGTGCCTCTCTTCGTGAACGAGGGAGAAGTTCTCAAAATAGACACGCGCACCGGCGCCTACGTCGAGCGCGTGAAGTAGGCCAGCCGGGAAATCCCGTCGAGGTCCGGTGGTTTGCCGCCTGCGAGCCGGACTGTGGCGGCTTTTCCTGTTTATCGTGGGAATTCCCGCGAGCGGGATCGTTTCTGGACACCTTATCATCGGAGACCAAATGGACCTTAACTACATCAAGAAACTCGTCAAGCTTGTCGACGAGAGCGGGGTAGACGAAATAGAGATTGAGGAAGAAGGGGCGAAGATACGGGTGAGCAAGACCCGCCATAATTCTTCTGCGTCTCCGGTTTTCATCCCTCAGTATATTTCTCAACCACAGCTTTCACCCCAACCGGCTGTCGAACAGAAAGTCGACCCCGCCGCGACGGCGGAAACGGCCGCTGCGCCCAAGGCGGAGGGTAAGAAGCATCACGAAGTTCGTTCCCCGATAGTCGGAACATTTTATAGGGCCCCGGCTCCGAATGCGGATCCATACGTCCAGATCGGCTCGAGCGTACAGGAAGGCACCGTCCTGTGCATCATAGAAGCGATGAAGCTCATGAACGAAATCGAGTCGGATGTCGCAGGCAAGATAGTTCAGACGCTTGTCGAAAACGGACAACCGGTCGAGTACAACCAGCCGCTTTTCCTGATAGAGCCGGCTTGATCAATCATCCGTGAATATTTAGAATTGCGAATGTCGGATTGCGGATTTGAGATTAGAAATACGCAATTCGAAATCCGAAATTAGAGGACTCTATTGTTCAATAAGATACTGATTGCAAACAGGGGCGAAATAGCACTGCGGATCATCAGGACCTGCAGGGAGCTTGGCGTTAAGACCGTGGCGGTCTATTCCGAGGCGGATCATGATTCGTTACACGTCAGGTTTGCGGACGAGGCTGTTTGCATCGGCCCGCCCCCTAGCCGTGAAAGCTACCTGAATATCCCGCGGATCATCGCTGCCGCGGAGATAACGAACGCCGACGCCATCCATCCGGGCTACGGTTTTCTTTCCGAGAACGCCAAGTTCTCCGAAATATGCGAGAGCAGCGGAATAAAATTCATCGGCCCCAGGCCTGAAATGATCACCATGATGGGAGACAAGGCTTCCGCGAAGGAAACGATGCAGAAGGCCGGCGTGCCGGTCATCCCCGGCAGCGACGGAGTTATAGACGACCCGAAGGCCGCCAAAGAGGCAGCCGACTCGATCGGTTACCCGGTGATCGTCAAGGCAACTGCGGGCGGAGGCGGGAAAGGGATGAGGCTTGCCTGGAACCCCGACGAGTTTGACAGGCAGTTCCAGATGGCGCGGACCGAAGCGGAAGCGGCGTTCGGGAATCCCGGCGTGTATATCGAAAAATACGTGGAACAGCCGCGCCATATCGAGATTCAGGTGCTTGGCGACCAGCACGGCGAAGTAATCCATCTCGGCGAGCGGGAGTGTTCCATACAGAGAAGGCATCAGAAACTGATCGAGGAGTCCCCCTCTCCTGCGGTCGATCCAGAACTGCGCGAGCGGATGGGGGCGGCCGCAGTGAAAGGTGCGAAGAGTGTCAAGTACGAAGGTGCCGGCACCATCGAATTCCTCGTCGACAAGTCTAAGAACTTCTATTTCATGGAAATGAACACACGGATCCAGGTCGAGCATCCTGTCACAGAACAGGTCACCGGATTCGATCTCGTAAAGGAGCAAATCGGAATTGCGGCCGGCTCGAAGGTCAGCAGGAGAAAATTGAAGCAGACCGGGCACGCTATCGAATGCCGCATCAATGCCGAAGACCCCTATAAAGACTTCCGCCCCAACCCCGGCACAATCACAGGTTTCCACGTTCCGGGCGGTTACGGCGTGAGGACTGACTCGCACGTGTATGTAGGATACAAAGTCCCGCCGTACTACGATTCACTTCTGGCAAAATTGATAACATTCGGTTCGTCGCGGGACGAGGCTATCGACCGGATGTACAGGGCGCTCGAAGAATTTGTGGTGGAGGGTGTCGCGACAACGATCCCGTTCCACTTGAAGGTGATGAAAGACGAACGGTTCAGGAAAGGAGAGTTCGATACTCACTTCCTGGATTCCTTCAACTTCGCAGACTGAAGAAAAAAACCCCGGACTATAAATCCGAAATTCTGATTTAACCCGGTGATGAAAGTTGGAGGGAATGGATTTATTGATTTGGGATTTTGAGTCTTGAACATTATTTAGCATTCAGAGTTTTTATTTATTTAAAGGAGATGGCATGGAATTTCCTAAAAACCTGAAGTACACCAAAGATCACGAATGGATACGCGTCGAGGGCAGTACGGGCGTGGTCGGCATTACCGAGTATGCGCAGGGTGAGCTTGGCGATGTCGTCTTCGTCGAGATTCCCGCGGTCGGAACGAAGCTTCAGCAGGGAAAACAATTCGGAACGATCGAAGCTGTGAAGACGGTCTCCGATCTTTACGCGCCTGTGAGCGGAGAAATTATCGAGATCAACGAAGCCCTCAAAGACTCACCTGAAGTCGTCAACAAGGAGCCCTACGGCGGCGGATGGATGGTCAAGCTGAAGATCGCCGATGTCGCTGAGCTGAACAGCCTTCTTGACGCGGCGAAGTATCAGGAGATGGTAGGGAAATAGTAGGTAGTAGTAGGTGAATAGTAGGTAGGGAACTAAGGGCCCTGTGCTTACTACCTGCTACCTTCTGCTTACTATCTACTCATAAAACGGAGAATCAGAAGTGGCCTATTATCCGAATACCGACGACGACAGGCGTGACATGCTGGCCGCGATCGGCGTGAAAGATTTTGAAGAGCTCATAAAGGACATCCCGCAGGAAGTCAGGCTGAAAGGCGACCTGAAAATTCCTCCTGCCATGAGTGAGCTTGAAGTGGCGAAGCATCTGGCTTCACTCGCCGGGAAGAACATCAACACTCAGGACTCTGTTTCGTTTCTCGGCGCAGGCGCTTACGATCATTTCATCCCGTCGGCAGTCGGTGCGCTGCTCGGGAGGTCTGAGTTCTACACCGCTTACACACCGTACCAGGCCGAGGTGAGCCAGGGGACGCTGCAGGCGATCTACGAATACCAGACGATGATTTGCCGGCTGACCGGAATGGACGTTTCCAACGCTTCATTATACGATGCTGGCAGCGGGCTGGCTGAGGCTGCGCTTATGGCCGTAGCCCACACGGGACGGAAGAAAATCGTCGCCGCGCATCCGATCCACCCCTTTTATCTGCAGGTTGTCAGGACGTACGTTCACGGCCAGGGATTCGAGATCGTAGAAGTTGCTCCGCGCGACGGAGCCGCAGACATCGTTGCCGTAAAGAAGGCTGTCGACGGTAATACCGCGGCAGTGCTTGTCCAGCAGCCGTCTTTCCTCGGAACGTTGAGCGATGTCTTCGCGCTGGGCGAGGTCGCTCATGCCGGAGGAGCTCTCTACGTTGTGGACGCGTCGCCGATTTCGCTCGGACTCCTCGCGGCTCCCGGAGAATATGGAGCGGATGTGGTAGTGGGAGAAGGACAATCTCTCGGAATTTCACAGAGCCTCGGCGGACCGTTCCTCGGAATATTTGCGGTGAAGGAAGCGCTGATCCGCCGGCTGCCCGGAAGACTCGCCGGAGTGACCGTCGACACCGAAGGTGCCCGCGGGTTCGTCCTGACACTCCAGACGCGTGAACAACAGATCAGGCGCGAGAAGGCTACCTCGAACATCTGCACCAACGAAGGCCTCATGATGCTTGCTTCCACGATTTACATGTCGCTTATGGGCAAGCAGGGAATCCGAGAGGTCGCCGAGCAATCGAGTGCGAAGGCGCACTATCTTGCCGACAAGATCGGAAAACTCCGCGGCTTCGGCGTGAAGTACACACAGCCGTTCTTCAACGAATTTCTGGTTTCGACTCCGGTTCCCGCGAAAACCATTATAGAGGCAGGCCTGTCGAAGAAAATTCTGGCAGGCGTCGATGTTGAGGCGCTA
>JAJYOS010000184.1 GCA_021796055.1 Bacteroidota bacterium | reverse complement strand
AGGCGGGTCTATCCAATCGGTCATTGCCAACAACATTACGCTCCAGCTCCCGATGTGGTTCAACGAAGGCCTTGCCGAGTATGAGTCGTTGCGATGGAATGCCAGCTCGGATATGTTTATGCTCGATGCGACAATCAATGAGAACTTGGTTCCCATAGACCGGCTGTACGGCTATTTCGCTTATCGGGGCGGGCAGTCAGTATGGTGGTACATCTCCAGTAAATACGGAGAACAGAAGATTTCCGAGATACTGAGCCGCATCAGGACGACACGAAGCGTGGAGCAGGGTTTTCGTAGCGCACTCGGAATAGATCTGAAGGAGCTTTCCAAACGGTGGGAACATGAACAGAAAGTACTTTACTGGCCTCAAATTGCCGAGCGAAAGCGTCCCGAAGATTTTGCGAAACGGCTGACTGACCACAAAGAAGCCGGGGATTTCTATAATACCAGTCCTGCCATCTCTCCACAGGGGGACAAGATCGTCTTCATATCCGACCGCGACGATTACATGAGTATATATTTGATGGACGCGACCGACGGAAAGGTAATCAAGAAACTGGTTGACGGTCAATCGAGTAAGAATTTCGAGGAGCTGCACCTCCTTACTCCCGGCCTGACCTGGTCACCCGACGGCAAGAATGTAGCCATCGCCGTCAAGAGTGGTTCTCACGACGCGGTCGCAATCATCGAGACGGAGACCGGGAAGGTCAACGAGATTTCTTTCGATAAACTCGACGGCATATTCTCCGTGTCATGGTCTCCGGATGGCGGAAGACTCGCCTTCGTCGGAAACACGGCGCGTCAATCGGATATCTATTTGTACGATCTCAAGACAAAAGCGCTGGCAAATTTGACAAACGACGTATTCAGCGATTCCGACCCGAGCTGGTCCCGGGACGGAGGGACTGTCTATTTCGTGAGCGATCGGGGAAAATACCTTATGAAGAACGACATCCCCGGCAGTTTCAAGATGTGGAACCATAATTTCAACCAGGCCCATATCTATTCGGTCAGTGTCGCCTCGGGAATCGTTGAACGACTGACGGATTCTGAAATCGGCGAAGAGAGCTATCCCGCCGCAGCCCCGGACGGGAAACACCTGTACTACGTTTCCGACAAGAGTGGGGTCTCGAACCTTTACTGCCTGGACCTCACGACGAGGAAGAGCCAGCCGATGACGAATTCGATCTCCGGCATATATCAGTTCTCTCTTTCAAAAGACGGATCGAAACTCGTCTTTTCAAGCCTTGACAACGGCGGCTTCGATATCTTTCTACTCAAGGCTCCCGACAGCCACCTCTTGACGGATGACAAAGTCCCATTGACCCAATTTGCGAAGATGGAGATGGCGGAAGTTACGGTGACCGGACAGAAGAGTACTCTTGCGGAAAAGCAGAAGGATCTGGCTGTCGAGAGGAGGGCGGTCCCCGATTCTGTCGCGGTCGATACTACGCAGGTGAAGAGCCTGTACGGGAAGGATGTACAAGTCGATTTGAGCAACTACGTGTTCGGGGAAAGCTCAAAAACCGACAGCTTGTTTTCGGTACCCAGCTTCAGCGACAACTTTAACGTAGAAGGAAATGTAGACAGTTCGGGAAACTTTCTCGCGCAGAAATATAAGATTGCTTTCACACCGGACATCATATACGGAAATGCCGGATACAATAGTTTCTTCGGAGTGCAGGGGACGACGTTGATGGCTTTCAGCGACATGCTGGGCAATCATCAGATATTCCTATTTACGGATCTGGTGATCGACTTGAAAAACAGCGACTTTGCTTTTCAGTACAACTACCTCCCTTCGCGTATCGGGTATTCCATTACCGGGTCTCATATTGCACGTTTCTTATATCTGAGTTCTCCTTATTACAGCGGGTATTATGATTTGTACCGCTTCCAGAGTTACGGCGTCTCGCTTGCCGCCACTTATCCGCTCGACAGGTTCAATCGGCTCGAGACCGGTATCAGCTGGCTGAGCCTTACGCGCGAGAATATCGATGAACCGTATGAGCCATCGCAGAACAGGGTATTGTTCGTCCCGGCTCTGAGGTACGTGCACGACAACTCGTTCTTCGGATATATTGCCCCGATAAACGGTTCGCGTTATTATGCCTATCTCTACGGGACACCGAAAGTCGGAGAGCAAGGGATAAGCTTCGTGACGGGGATGATCGACTTTCGCGACTATATCAGACTGTCGGGGACGCTCTATACTTTTGCATGGCGATTATTTGCGGGTACATCGACCGGTTCGAGCCCGCAGAAATTCTTCATCGGCGGGATGGATAACTGGATCAACGTGAGATTCGACGGCGATTTCATTCCGATCAAGAATGCTGAAGATCTCGAATTCCTTACGCCCGTCGTCCCTATGCGCGGTTATAATTACAACGCGAAATTCGGAAACAACTTCGCGCTGCTGAATATGGAACTCAGATTCCCGATGTTCGGCTTCCTTAGTGCGGGTCCGATCCCCCTTTTCCAGTCACTCTTCGGAACGGCGTTTGCCGATATCGGATCGGCGTGGGGGTACGATTGGAACAACAACTATGTCAGTTTTCAGGCGTTCGACCGTGACAACAAAGGAAATCTGAAAACGAGGGATCTCCTCATCGGGACGGGGTTCGGTGCGAGGATGGTCATCCTCTACTTCCTCGTCAGGCTGGACATCGCATGGAACTTCAACATGCAGCACTTCTCAAGACCGCAGTACTACTTCTCGCTTGGATACGATTTCTAGAAAGGTATCGTGACTGCCTGAATGAACAGGGCAGGTACCCACCGGGTAAGAACTTCTGAAGATACCTCTGAATCTCCCGCCGTGAACTTATGCCTGCCTGGTTTCCCGCGAACGGGCAGCGCGCCAGTAAAGATATGCCGGCAGTCCCAGTAGAACCAGCCCGAGTCCGAAAAGTGAATCTCGGGGATCAGTTACCACCGTATTTATTACAAACCATACCGCCACGATTACGAAGATTATCGGCACATACGGATAACCGAGTGTCTTGTACGGACGCGGAGCATCCGGCCGTTTCTTACGCAGAACAAATATCCCGAACGTACCGATTGCATAGAAAAGCCATGATGCGAATATGACATAAGTAAAAAGCTGGTCGTAAGTCCCGGTAAGAGTGAGGACGGAGGCCCAGAAACCCTGGACGAGCAGCGATACGTGAGGAGTTCTGTACTTCGGATGGATGGCCGAAATCCGTTTGAAGAACAAACCGTCCTTTGCCATTGCGAAGTAGACTCTCGCGGTCGTCATCGTCGTCGCGTTCACAGTCCCGAAAGTAGAAATCATCACTGCCACAGCTATCAGGGCTGCTCCGTTAGAGCCGAAGAACGTCGAAATAGCGTCCGAGGCAACAAGCTGTGAATGCGCCATTTGCCGCACGGGGAGAACGTACATATAGGCTAAATTCGCAAAAACATAAATGATGATGACTGAAATCGTGCCAGCTACGAGCGCGATAGGAATGTTCCTCTGGGCGTTCTTCACCTCGCCTGACAGGTACGTGACGCTGTTCCATCCGTCATACGCCCAAAGCACAGCTACTAATGCTATTCCGAAAGCGCTCAGCAGTCCGCCGGAAGAGGAATGGAGACTCCCGAAGAAAGGGGTGTACAGATGGCCGGAGTGTGTCCCAAAGATGAAACAGGTTACCACGATCCCACCAATTGCGAGAATCTTGAGTGTGGTGAATATCTGTTGAATGAGGCCGCCGAACTGAACTCCGAAGTAGTTCACAGTCATGACGAAGACAATTGCCCCGATTGCCACGAGTTTAATTCCTACTTCCGGCATGACGAAAAGACCGAAGTTGATCTGGACCGCGTTCAGCCCCGGGAAGAAGAACCCGAGATATTTCGCAAATGCTACTGCGATGGCGGCAATCGAACCGGTCTGGTAGACGATGAAGGTCGTCCATCCGTAAAGAAACGCTATGAAGTCGTTGTATATCTCGCGAAAGTAGACGTACTGTCCTCCTGCGGCAGGGATCATACCGGCGATTTCGGCGTTTGTCAGTGCTCCTGCAAGCGAGAGAAGGCCACCAAAGACCCACACTGCAATTATCCACCCGGCATCGCCGAGCGTCAGGGCAATTTTCTGCGGCACCAGGAAAATTCCCGAGCCGATGATAGAGCCGATGACAACTGCTATTGCGGTCGGGAGGCCCAGCCTGTGGGCCAGCCCCGGTCGTTCTGCTTCATTCATGCGTGTCCCTATCTGTTTCATCTTTCGTTAAGACAGTAAAATAGTGCTACGCTTCCATGTGGAGCATCAGAAAAACTTCTAGTTATGCTTTAAAGTAATTGAAACAGGGAAGTGAGATTCCTCGGCAGTCAAGATTCCCTTTCCATCATGATGCCGGACATGCACAGTGTGTCAGTTTGCACAAGGCCGATCTTATTCTTTCACTTCAGCAAAGAACAAATGTACTGTATCCCTCGCGAATCCCACGAGGTCCTTCGCGGCTGCCATCCCCTCCTGGGAAATGATGGCGGAATTCAGTGCCGTTTGATTGTCGAAATACATCTCCGCCATTCTGTAGAATTGCGGTTGAGACATGGGCGCACCGCTTACTTTGGAAATTTCGATCCGCTTCATGCCGGGCATTTTACTGATAAGAGGTAAGTGTACTTTCTCGTAGTGCTCCTCGAACGCAGTTAAGTCGGTAGGTTTCTTAAAAAGCGCAACTAGCTTTACCACGAGCGCCTCCTGTTCTTTGTTTTGAGAATATAGAGACGCTGCGGGCAAAAGGCAACAATTATCGCCGGCGAATAGGCCGCGAGTTTGAACCACATGATGGTGATGTGCGTTACTGGCAACTCCACAAAGACAAATCTACCTTTGTAGATGCCAAGCCCGCATGGAGAAAAGATGACGCGGCTCATCCGCGGTGGGCTTTGCGCATTCGTGGAAGTAAAACCGCCTGATACATGCGCGCGGGGTAATCCGTGCCCGGATTAACTCAAAGGTCGAGATGCATTGGCGTGTGCCACCGTCCCGTACTTTGATTTTTACCTCCCCGTTGTGTAGATTTTTTAAAACGAGATTGAAATGCTAACGAATTACATCCCGATTTTTATTCTGCTCGCGGTAGCTGCTATTCTTGGCATTGTTATGGCAAATATCAATCGCTTGCTCGGCCCCCACGCCCCGACTCGGGAGAAGCTTTCCACCTACGAAAGCGGCATGGAGCCGATAAGGACTGCACGCGAGCGTTTTACAGTGAGATTTTATCTCGTTGCAATTCTCTTCATTCTATTCGACGTGGAAATTGTTTTCATGTATCCCTGGGCAGTGAACTTTGTGTCCCTGGGATGGTTTGGATTTATAGAAATGCTGACGTTCGTTGTCATACTTTTGATCGGATATTATTATGCGATTAAGAAAGGAGCCTTGCAATGGCAGTAAATAGATCGAATGAGAACGAGGGCTTCATAACGACTCGTGTCGACGCTCTTTTCAACTGGTCCTTGAAGAATTCTCTCTGGCCGATGCCGCTGGGCATTTCGTGCTGTGCGATAGAAATGATGGCCTTCGCCGGTCCGCGTTTCGACGTGAGCCGGTTCGGTGCGGAAGTGTTCAGGTTCTCTCCCCGTCAGAGCGACCTCCTGATCGTGGCGGGAACGACGACGTTTAAGATGGCTAAAGTTGTACGTAAAATCTACGATCAGATGCCTGAGCCAAAATGGGTTATCTCGATGGGTGTCTGCGCTTCGAGCGGAGGAATGTACCGCTCCTATTCCGTTGTCCAGGGAATAGACCAGTTCGTTCCCGTAGACATCTATGTCGCAGGATGTCCTCCGCGCCCGGATTCCTTGCTCAAGGCGCTGATGGAGATCCAGCGAAAGATACAATCTGGTGAAGCCAGAACCCCTGAACATGAACGCGAAAAAGTCCTGGTAGAATAATCCTATATGAAAGAGAAAATCGAGGAGAAACTTCGGGCAGCCTTCGGGGAAGATATTCTCGCGGTTGCCGAGCATAGAGGTGAACTGACCGTAGGAGTCAAGCGCGATAGAATTGCGGACGTCTGCAGGTTCCTGAAAGAGGATCCCGAACTGAGTTTCAACTACCTGTCCGATATTTGCGGTTCGGACATGCTTGACTTCGAGGACCTTTCGTCCCGCAAATCCTACCTGGCCGTGGAGCACGAGCACAGACCCGAGCCGGTTCCCAATGAGGAGAGATTTGAGGTTATCTATAACATGATATCTCTCAAGAACAAATCAAGGGTCAGACTCAAGGTCAAGGTTGACGGGGAGAGCCCGGTTTGCCCGAGCGTCATCTCGGTCTACAAGTCAGCGGATTGGTACGAAAGGGAAACGTACGACATGTTCGGGATTACCTTCGAAGGACATCCCGACATGAGACGGATCTACATGCCCGAGGAATATGAATACTACCCTCTCCGAAAAGACTTTCCTCTGATGGGCGTCCCCGGTTCTATTCCGCTACCGAGAAAATAAGGTTTGCAAAAATGAGCACATCTTCTGAAAATAAAAGAGAGATTTCGCAGATACTCAAGGTTCTCGAAGACAGAGATACGAATGTTGTGGTCGATGATCCCCTCGAGAATTATATGGTCCTGAATATGGGACCTCAGCATCCTGCGACACACGGCGTCCTGCGGCTGCTTGTCAAACTGGAGGGTGAAACCGTTGTCGACTGCATTCCGGAGATGGGCTACCTGCACCGCGGCTACGAGAAGATAGCGGAAGCCTCCACGTACATGGAGTTCATACCTCATACCGATCGCCTCGATTATATATCTCCGATTGCCAACAATGTTGCCATTGCTCTCGCTATCGAGAAGCTCGCGGGAATTGAGGCTCCACCCCGTGCACAGTATATAAGGGTAATCGGAGCGGAGCTCGCGAGAATTTCTTCGCATCTCATGGCGATAGGAGCGATGGCCATGGATGTCGGGGCGATGACCGTTTTCCTTTGGGCGTTCCGCGAACGCGAGAAGTTGTATGACGTGTTCGACCTGCTGACGGGTGTACGGTTCACTACGAGCTATACGAGGATCGGCGGCGTTGCCCAGGATATGACGGACGAGACAAAGGCCGCGATCGAAAAGTTTATCGATGAGTTTCCGATACATCACCACGAAATAGAGAAGATGCTGAACCGGAACCGGATTTTCCTCGACAGGACGGTCGGCGTCGGCGTAATTAACGGTGAGACGGGGCTGGAAGTCGGACTTACCGGCGCGACTCTTCGCGCCTCCGGCGTTGAGCACGACATCCGGACTTTTTCGCCCTACCTTGTTTACGACCTGCTTTCCTTCGACGTGATTACGGAGAATGACGGCGACTGCTTCGCCAGGTACATGGTGAGAATGCGAGAGATGCTGGAGAGTGTGAAGATAGTCCGCCAGGCTCTCGACAAGATTCCTCAGGGTCCGATTAAGGCAGACATGCCCAAGAAGGTTCTTCCGAAGAAAGAACGGATTTACACCAAAATGGAAGAACTGATACACGACTTTGTGCTTGTAAACGACGGCATCAATCCCGAACCGGGTGAAATTTACTCCGCAATAGAAGGCTCCAAAGGTGAGCTCGGTTTCTATATCAAGAGTAACGGCAGCGGGCGGCCATGGAGGCTCAAGATTCGTTCCCCTTCATTCTGCAACCTGCAGGCGCTTCCGCTCATCGTCAAAGGTCAGATGATTTCCGACGTCGTTGCCATCATAGGCAGCATCGATCCTATTATGGGCGAAGCGGATAAGTGACAGATGCGGATTGCTAATTGCAGCCAATTCGAATTTCGAAATCAGAAATAAGAAATTAGGATAATGTTCACAGAAGAAAATCTTCGCAAAGTAGAAGAGATCAGGAAGCGCTATCCGAAACCGATGGCGGCTTTGCTGCCGGTCCTTTGGGTGGCGCAGGAACAGTTTGGGTGGATCTCTGAAGATGTAATGCATTACATAGCCGATCTTCTCGGTCTCCCATTCAACCATGTCCTGGGTGTCGTCACTTTCTATACCATGTACAACAGGAAGCCGGTGGGAAAGTATCATATCCAGGTTTGCGCGAATGTCTCGTGCATGCTCCGCGGCTCCGACAATCTCATCGAACACATTGAGCACAGGCTGGGTGTAAAGGTGGGGGAGACGACTTCCGACAAGATGTTCACTCTAAGCGAGGTTGAATGTCTGGGATCGTGCGGGACGGCTCCGATGATGCAGGTAAACAACGATTACTACGACAACCTGACGGCAGAAAAGATCGATAACCTACTCGAAGAATTCAAAAGACAGGCAAATCACTGATGTCCGAGACAACCATCACGACGAAACTGTATGCGCAGGGTGGCGACACCGCCTTTCCGAAAATCGTTCTTCCCGAAATCCCCGGACTCGCAAAGATCGAAGTGTACGAGAGCAACGGCGGTTACGGGGCTCTGAAGAAAGCAATCGGGATGCAGCCTGACGCGGTCACGGATGAAGTTAAGAAATCCGGTCTGCGAGGACGCGGTGGAGCGGCATTTCCGACCGGCCTCAAATGGACATTCATGCCTAAGCAGACAGAGAAGCCGAAATACCTTGCCATAAATGCCGACGAAAGCGAACCCGGCTCATTCAAAGACAGGCAGATTCTCGAATTCAATCCTCACCAATTGATAGAAGGGATAGTGATAGCATCCTACGCCATGGGCATCAGGACCGCCTACGTTTACATAAGAGGCGAGTATTACAAATGGATGAAGATACTCCAGGGTGCACTCGATGAGGCCTATGCGCGCGGATATGCCGGCGAGAATATTCTCGGTTCCAATTTTTCGGTGAACATATACATCCACCGCGGTGCCGGGGCGTATATATGCGGCGAAGAATCCGGACTGATGGAGTCGATAGAAGGGAAGCGGGGGTATCCGAGAGTGAAGCCTCCTTTCCCGGCGCAGAACGGGCTCTGGGGAAATCCGACGACCATTAACAACGTGGAGACTATCGCAAATGTACCTGCCATTCTCTGGAACGGTGCCGATTGGTTCTCGAAGATCGGTGCCCAGAAGCACCCTGGCACGCTGCTATTCGGAGTCAGCGGACATGTCAATTCTCCCGGAGTGTTCGAGCTTCCAAGCGGAACGCTCCTGACCGACATCATCTACAAGTATGCCGGCGGTGTGATAGGAGAAAAGAAAATCAAGATGGTCATTCCCGGAGGTAGTTCCATGCCGCCGCTTCGCGGCGACCAGCTTGAAGGTGTGCGCATGGACGCGGAGTCTCTCAAGAATGTCGGAAGCGCTGTAGGAACCGGCGGCGTCATCGTGATGGATGAAGATACGGATTTGGTGAAAGTTCTCTTACGAGTGACAAAGTTTTACTGGCATGAGTCATGCGGGCAATGCACGCCCTGCCGCGAGGGTACGGGCTGGATGCGAAAGATTTTGGAGCGCATGAACGATGGGAATGGAAAGGTCGAGGATCTGGATTTGCTCATCCGCGTGGCAAACAACATCGAGG
>JAJYOS010000183.1 GCA_021796055.1 Bacteroidota bacterium | reverse complement strand
GGGTTCGCCGTGAACACCATCATCACGTCGAGGGGAATTCTAACATTGAAACCGCGAATCTGTATATCCTTTTCTTCCATAATGTTGAAAAGGCCAACCTGTATTCTGGGCTGTAAATCAGGGAGCAGGAGGCGTGGCTCTCTAGAGATGGCGGTCGAGAGGTCGTCATGCCGCATTACCTGAAGGAGATTATAGAGGAGATAGCCTTTCAGGCCCGCGGAAGTGAATTTGTCGATCAGAAGAGCGGCGTTAGCGTAAGGATGACGATCTCGGTGATGGAAAATCTGGTGAGCAGCGCCGAGCGGCGCGCCATCATTAATGGCGAGAAGGTCATCGTCCCGAGGATATGCGACCTTCAGCAAGTCCTTCCTGGCATGACAGGAAAGCTCGAACTTGTTTTTGAGGGAGAGCAGGAAGGCTCCGTGAAGGTGAGCAGGGCACTTATCGGCAAAGCGGTGAGGGAAACGTTTCGGAAATACTTCCCGGATCCGCTTCAGAAGAAGATCAGAACGCCGCAGGGAGACGAGCCGAAGAAACGCGAGGACGAGTATACTCCAATCATTTCCTGGTTCGAATCGGGCAACAAGATTGAAGTTGCCGACGATATGGCGTTCGACGACTACTACGCCCAGCTGAGCAAGGTTGCGAGCCTGAAGGAAATCGCTAAGAAACATATGAAGGTTGAAGAATCGAAAAAGTATGAATTGGCAACTTCCATGGAGTTTGTTCTCGACGGCCTGCACCAATTTTCGAGGATTGCCAAAGACGACGCCGACAACGTAGTCGCGTACAAGGACCTCGTCGGAAGCATCTTCCCGCCGAAGGCGCGCTACGAGGAGGATTGACTCTGAACTCCCATTCGACATTGCTAATAGAGAAATTTGAAGACGGTCCCATTTGGACGATAGGATATCTAGTCTATGCCGGCCCCGGCATGGAAGCGGTTGTAATCGACGTGCCAATGTGGTCGTCGGATAAGATCTACAAGCGGATTCGGGAGATTGGACTTTCCGTGAAATACATTGTGGCGACACATGGCCACTGGGATCACATCGGGGAAATGAAGAAGCTTGCCGCGTTGACCGGTGCTCACGTGTGTGCTAATGAGGGAGACGCATGGATGATGAGCGACCCGAACGGGATGGTAATAGCGCCGCCTGAACCGATTGAACCGGTTTTGATAGATCTGGCGCTGTCCGACGGAGCAACCGTCGGTTCCGTGGGGCCGAAATTCAAAGTGATACAGACTCCAGGGCATTCTACAGGCTCGATTTGCCTGTACGAAGAAGACGAGCGAGTCCTGTTCACAGGGGATACGCTCTTCGCGGGTTCAATCGGCAGAGTGGATTTGCCGACTGGCTCGATGAAGGAAATCTCGAAGAGTATCCAGCACAGACTCATGACCTTGCCCGTTGAGGTGAAGATTTATCCGGGACATGGCAGTGACAGCACTCTCGGAAGAGAAAAGATGACGAATCCCTTCGTGCAAAGTATGCTCGCCGGGAATTCGAAAGCTTAAGTTGAGAATGATCATGAATGAATGGCAGAAGGTGAATCGCGAGAAGGTGATTGGTGGACGGATGCGAGGCGACGTATGAAATTCAGATATTCGAAGTGGACTGAAAACTCGATGACGGACGAGCAGCGTCTCCAGAACATGGTATCGCTGTTCAGCTATCTGCTTCTCCAAACGAGTGGTGACGCGGAGGAGGCCCTCGAGTGGATGCGTCAGTTGGGCCAGGAGTACGACCTCTTTGACAAGGACATGACCATCGATGACTTCATTGAGAAACTCAAAGAGCTAGGCTACATAGACGACGCCAAGGATGTCATTGTGCTGACATCGAAGGGAGTTCAGAGGATTAGGGAAGACGCGCTCAGAGAAGTCTTCACGAATTTGAAGAAAAGTCCCGAGGGTTCGCATGAATCTCCGCACACGGGGCAGGGAGTCGACCGGCTAAGCGAGACGAAGAAGTACACGTTTGGCGACCAGCCAACAAATATCGACCTGACCTCGACTCTGAAGAACGCGCTGCTTCATGATAGCATTGAGAAGTTCCAGCTGCACGAGGATGACATTGAAGTTTACGAGACTGAGCACCTGACGAATTGCGCTACAGTTGTTCTTCTGGACATCAGCCATTCCATGATCCTTTACGGAGAAGACAGGATCACGCCGGCTAAACAGGTCTCGCTCGCGCTGGCGGAGTTGATTAGGACGAAGTTCCCGAAAGATCACATGAACATTGTTGTCTTCGGAGACGACGCGAAGGAGATTACTTTGGCTGAGCTTCCTTTCGTCACGGTTGGTCCGTACCACACTAACACGCTTGCCGCGCTGCGGCTCGCGAGAAGCATCTTGCGCCGGAAGGGAAACGTCAACAAGCAAGTGTTTCTCGTGACAGACGGCAAACCTTCGGCGATATTCGACGATTCCGGCCGGCTGTATAGAAACTCGTTCGGCCTGGATCCGAGGATCGTCAACAAGACTCTCGATGAGGCGGTTGCGTGCCGGAGGGAGAAGATTGTGATAAGTACTTTCATGGTCGCGAGGGATCCTTATCTCATCAACTTCGTTGAGGAGCTAACAAGAGCTAACAAGGGGCGTGCATACTACTCTTCGCTCAATAAGCTTGGTGAGTATATATTCGTGGATTACATTCGTAATAGAAGAAAGAAGTTCAATAGTTCGCTCCCGTAAATTGAAGCGCGGAGAGCGTTTGGGAGTCTATAAACGTCGGGTGCTGAATCCGTTCTGGCGAATGACTGCCGCCTCGTCGTGCGATTGGTTAAAGGAGCCGAGCGTTGTCGTTTGAGGATAGCCTGTCAAGTGCTATCTTATTTATTGACGATGGTACGATACCCCTTACATTTTCTCCCCAGCACGGAAGAGCTTAATTGAATTCATGGCAGTTTGACGTGGTATCGTGGCTTTACGTCATCTCCATCCTCGTAGCTCTAGCTGTGTCAATGGAAGCCTGGAGGATGCGCGCCGTTCGTGGAGCCCGGGAATTCGCGATCCTCTCGTCGTCAGTTGCCGTTTGGTGCCTGGGCTATCTCTTGGGATTTTTCAATTCCGATCTTTCGTGGAAGCTGATCTTCCTCCGAATCGAATACGCCGGAATAATTTCATCGAGTTATTTCTGGCTTGTCTTTATCGCGACATACGTGGACAATGAATTTCTGAGGAAGAGAAGAACGCTAGCGGCGCTGGCCATAATTCCCTTAATGTCATTTGTGCTTGTGTTGACAATTACGCATCAGCATATTTTTTATTCCCATTACGGGCTTTGGAAGGTGGGCGACTTTGTAACATTGCGGAAAACATATGGCGCCGGCTTCTATGTCGAGGCAATCTACGCATATCTTCTTGTGGCCGGCGGAGCTTTCCTCCTTCTGCATTCCGTTTACCAGATGCCAGATCGATACCGGAACCAATTTGTCCTCATAGGCGTGGCCATTCTTATTATTCTCGTCCCCAATTTTCTATACGTCATGAAGACGAAGATATTCGGAATCTACGATCCGACTCCGGTATCCTTTGCCTTTGCCGGAATAATATTCAGCTTTGTCATTGTGAAATACAGGTTCCTTGACGTCGTGCCGACGGCGTATAGGCAGGTTTTCAAAAGTGTTAACAGCGGAATCATAGTGATAGACGGGAGGGAGCAAATCCTTGATATGAACCCTGGCGCTGAAAGCATCCTTTCATGCACTTCCGGCTGGGCAGTCGGGAAGAAATTAAGAGATGTGTGCGTCGAATGCGCCGGACTTGCCGACGTTCTGGAGGATCCGGAAGAACGCAAGGAACTCCAGCTTGGGAAAGAGAAGAGAATATATTCCGTCACTCTTTCTCCGATGAATGACTCGAACGGTGAACCGGTAGGAGGCATCCTCGTCCTTTACGACGTCACTGATTTGCGCAACGCGCTCGACGAGATCGATACGTTTGCCCACTCGGTGGCTCACGATCTAAAAACTCCACTTTCTCTTCTCACGGGTTATTCAGACCTACTCTCCTCGGATCAACTCACGCCGGAGGAGAGGGACGAGGCTGTAAACGTGATCCGAACTTACTCCGCAAAGATGATAGATATTGTTGACGAGCTGCTGATACTTGCACGCGTGAGAAGGGAACAGGGTGTCGCCTTCACTTCGATCGACATGGCGAAGATCGTTCGGAGCTCCGTCCTTAGGCTGGAAAGGCTCGCGCAAGAGAAGAAAGGGAAAGTTTATTATCCTGACAATTGGCCCGTCGCGCTCGGCTATGCTCCATGGATTGAAGAAGTCTGGGTGAATTATCTAAGCAATGCGTTGAAGTATGGAGGCCCATCTCCGAATGTTTATCTCGGATGCGATGAAGTCGGTCGCCAGATAAAGTTTTGGGTGAAGGATAACGGACCGGGTCTCAAGGAAGGTGAGCAGCATAAACTCTTTAGAGAATTCTCGCGCCTTTCGAGCGAGGAGAATGAGCCCGGACATGGACTCGGACTTTTCATCGCCGGTAGGATTGTGTCGAAACTTGGAGGGGAAGTAGGAGTTGAGAGTGAGCCGGGAAGCGGAGCGAAGTTCTACTTTACATTACCAAAGGCGTGTGCTTCCTCTGATTTGAGATAGAAGAAAGTCATTCAGGCTGCGATTTTCAGATGCGGTTCCCTTGTCCAGAGTATTATGATTATTGGCGAAATTTCTTTTCCTTGACGCTACAATCGATTATATTAATTCGAATTCGGGGCGTGGCTCAGCCCGGTTAGAGCGCTTGGTTCGGGACCAAGAGGTCGTGGGTTCGAATCCCACCGCCCCGACAAAAGATGTTTCGGGTATACATCCTTTCGAGTAAGAAGGCACACCAGTGTATCTCAAAATCAAAGTTCATCCGAATTCCAAGGCCGACAAAGTCCTGAGGAAGAGCGATGACACATTCGAAATATTCGTTCGCGCCAAGCCAGTGGACGGGAAAGCGAATGAGGCGGTACTAGAACTGGTGAGCGATTATTTGAAGGTACCTCGTTCGAAGGTTCGGCTCTTACGAGGGGCGAACTCGCGCAACAAGCTGATTGAAACGGTTTCCTAATGATGTTTCTTAGATTCCATGGTACACCGGCGGCTTGAAGAACAATATAGCCTCCGGTTTGTGAATTAAGTCAAGTTCGAACTAAATTAGTCTGTGAAACAGAGAGCAGCCCTGACGATATCCTACATGTTCATGCCGACTTCCTTCGCTCTGGCAACATTTCTTTGCTTAGCATTCATGACAGGTCAAGGCGCGAACACACTCCTGATAGCTACTCTGTCTGTCCTGTTCGGCGCCATACTTCCTCTAGTTTACCTGTTCTATTTGCTCCATAGGGATAAGGTTACGCGTTTGGATGTTCCGCTTCGCGAACAGAGAACAATACCGTATCTGATCTCCGTATTAATTTACGCGGCCGGCTTCGTGGCCCTCATTTCTGTCGGGGCTTCAGTGCCAGTTTACGCCCTCATGTTTAGTTATGCGACAAGCACGCTGGTTGTTTCCGCAATCAACACGCGTTGGAAGATAAGCGCGCACGCCATGGGAGCTTCCGGACCGCTGACCGCGCTCGCGATTACCTTCGGCAGGGATATGCTCCCCTTATTCCTGCTCGTTATTATAGTAGCCTGGGCAAGGATTGAGTTGAAAGCTCATACCAAAGCTCAGGTCACGGCCGGGGCGCTTCTTGGAATTTTCCTTACCGGCGTCCAGGTGGAAGCGTTTTATAAGATCGCTGGAGCCCATTGATGGACAAAAAAGAAATTGTCTCGGCGCTTGAAGAGATTTCGTCTCTCCTTGAACTGAAGGGAGAGGATAAGTTCAAGATAAGCGCCTATTCCAGGGCGGCGAGATCGATCTCTCAGTCTACTGCAGACGTGGTTACCCTGATAAAGGGAGGCGAAGCAAAGAAGATTGCAGGAGTCGGTGAGGCGCTCTCAAAGAAGCTGACCGAGCTTGTCGAGACAGGAAAGCTGACCTATCTCGATGAACTGCGCAGCTCCCTGCCGGAAGGCCTCCCCGAGCTATTCCGGATTCACGGGCTTGGTCCAAACAAAATCAGGACGCTTTACGAACAGCTGGACGTGAAATCAATCGCAGAACTTGAATACGCCTGCAAGGAAAACAGGCTCGTTTCGTTGAAGGGGTTCGGACAGAAGACGCAGGATAAGGTGATTGACGAGATCGCACGATTCAAAGTGAATAGCGAGTATAGGCTGCTCGACGTCATCCATGAGACCGCCGTTTCTATCTCTGCGCTGCTTGAAAAAGTGTCAGGTGTCGAGCGTTATGAATTCACGGGAAGTTATCGCCGGCGGCGTGAGGTAATTCACGATATCGACTGCGTTATAAAGTTCAAATCAGGAGAGAGGGACAAGCTTTTCGCGGCGCTCGGAAAGCTGAAGGGGGTCAAGGAAATTAAGGAGACGCAGAACGACCTTGTCTCGGTGATCTGGGAAAATGGGGTACCGGTCGAATTCATTATCGTCAACAAGTCGGAATATCCGTTGGCGGTGCTCCACTCGAGCGGGAGCAAGGAATTCTTCGCTCGTCTAAAAGAGTACGCGTCGACTCGCGGCTACACGCTCGCAATGCGGGAGATGAAGCGCGGACGCGACAAGATCAGTTTCGATTCTGAGGAGGAGATATTCGGTGAACTCGGGCTGCAGTACATACCGCCTGAGCTCCGCGAGGATGGGGACGCAGTCGTTGCGGCGGCCAAGGGGAATATCCCCGAACTCGTCACAGAGGAGGATATCCAGGGAATATTTCACGTCCATACGAACTGGAGCGACGGAGCAGAGCCCCTCGATCAGATGATAGCGGCGGCCCGTAAGCTTGGCCTCCACTATTTCGGACTTAGCGATCACAGCAAGAGCGCTTTTTACGCGAATGGCCTCGATGAAAAAAGACTCAAGGAGCAGGGCAAGCTTGTCGATGAAACCAATAAAGCTATGAGCGATTTTTTCGTCTTCAAAGGTAGCGAAGTTGATATACTGGCCGATGGGAAACTTGACTTCAGCGACGCCGTTCTCAAAACACTTGACTTCAGCGTGGGGTCGGTCCACAGCAAGCTCGGCATGAAGAAGGACGAAGCAACTAAACGTCTGACCGCCGCGTTGAAGAATCCGTATATGACCTTCCTCGGACATATGACAGGCCGGCTTCTCCTCGGGCGGAGCGGGTATGAGCTTGATGTGGATGAGATAATTAAGACCGCCGCTCGGAACAAGAAGATAATCGAGATAAATGCGAATCCGCATCGACTCGACATGGATTGGAGACTTATCAGGAAGGCTAAAGAAGCAGGCATAAGATTCTCAATCAATCCAGATGCTCATTCGAAGGAAGGGCTGGCTGATTACAAGTATGGTGTCTCTATCGCGCGTAAGGGGTGGCTGACGAAAGATGATTTGCTAAACACGATGAATGTCGAAGAGGTAACGAAGTTCCTGAAGAATGCCAAAGGTTAAATTTGTCCCGCTCAATAGGGTTGTCGAGATCAAGAACGGAGAAACGCTTTTCAAAGCCGCGCGCGTGAACGGAATTCCGCTGGGCAGCTCGTGCAGGGGAGATTGCGTCTGCGGTTGGTGCAAGGTGGAAATAGTCGAGGGGATGGAAAATCTCTCACAACCCGAAGAATGCGAGAAGAAATTGATGAAGAGCGGTAATTATGAAACGCACGAAAGAGTCGCGTGCAGCACGCGCGTCTTCGGGGATGTAAGCATCTCGACAGGTTATTGGTAAGAGTGAGAGTTTTTAGGTCGTAAATTCTCATTCGGAAAATAACTGCGGTGAAGACTTAAGGTGGAAAGAGCTCTAACAAAGGAACGCCGTTTGAGCAGAAAAAGCCAATTCAAGAACTAAAGATCAGGAATGAGAATCCGTTGAGATGAGATACGTCAGACATATTTTCATATGCACCAACAAACGGAAAGAAGACGATCCCAAAGGGTCGTGCGCGCAGAAGGGAAGCGAAGAAATTAGGGATTTGTTCAAGAAGGAGCTTCACGCTCGCGGACTCAAAACGAAAGTGAGGGCGAACAAAGCCGGCTGCCTCGATGTGTGCGAATATGGGCCGAATGTCGTCATTTATCCGGAAGGTGTCTGGTACAGCCACGTGAAGAGCGACGATGTTGTCGAAATAATTGAAAAGCATATAGTTAATGGTGAAGTGGTCGAGCGGCTGCTGCTGAATGATCCAAGGTACAGGCCCGATACGATGCGTTACCCGGCGCTTGAAAGAGGAAACTCAAAGAGCAGCGAAGGGTGAGCGCGGCGCGCTTTCATTTGTCGCGCGACAGGAGAAAACCACGGGAGGACGATCTTGATAAAGGGGCCATTACTTTTGAGATGAAATCAACACGGATGTTGTCGCTTATCTCGTCGTGCGTTGACGTTCTGTTTGCCAAAGCACTGGGCGTTAGCTAAATTGGCATACACAAACGCTATCTGAAAAGTTGAAGACCGTAAGATCTACCCACAGAAGAAACGGAAACACTGTGATTGCGGCTGAGAAGGCGCGCGCGAGTAAGGTTTATGCTTTGCTGGTCCGTGAATATCCAGGAGTAAAACCCGCTCTGAATTTCAGCAGTCCTTTTGAACTTCTGGTGGCGACGATTTTGTCCGCGCAATGTACAGACGCGCGGGTCAACATGATTACCCCCGGTCTCATCAGAAAATATCCGGCGCCTGCCAGTTTTATGTCAGCGGACCCGGATGAGCTTGAGAAGGATGTGAAGTCTACCGGCTTTTACCGACAGAAAACGAAGGCTCTGATAAGTTCGAGCCGTTCGCTGGTCGAAAAGTTCGGCGGAGAAGTGCCTCATACTATGGATGAGCTACTCACACTCGACGGCGTTGGGCGCAAAACAGCCAACGTTCTTCTCGGTAATGCTTTCGGTATTCCGGGAATAGCGGTGGATACTCACGTGAGCAGACTGGCCCAGCGTCTCGGATTCACCGATGAAAGCGATCCGGGAAAAATTGAGTACGCGCTTTCGGAGCTCTTCCCAAAGGAAAACTGGACAAACTTATGTCATTTGTTGATGGCGCACGGAAGAAAGGTGTGCGCGGCCAGGCTCCCAAAATGCGAAGTTTGCGTTGTAAACGATTTGTGCCCTTCGGCATTCAACGTGTCTGCAAAGGGAAAACCGAAAAAGAAGAAAGGAACTTAGTTTGAAAATAAGAGTTGCACACAGTCCCGATTCAGACGATGCTTTCATGTTTTATGCTCTTGCGAACAACAAGTTCGACACAGGCAATCTGGAATTTGAAAATATCCTCAGCGATATAGAGACGCTCAACCAAAAGGCGATGAATGGAGAGTACGAAGTAAGCGCGGTCTCAATTCACGCCTATCCCTACATCTCGGACAAATATCAGATGCTAAGCAGCGGCGCGAGCATGGGTGACGGATACGGGCCGATGCTTGTCAGCACGAAACCTTATAAAGTCGAGGACATCAACAAGC
>JAJYOS010000182.1 GCA_021796055.1 Bacteroidota bacterium | reverse complement strand
CATCCGGGTTACGGATTTCTCTCCGAGAACGCGAAATTCTCCGAGATATGCGAAAGCAGCGGCATAAAGTTCATCGGACCTAAGCCCGACATGATTAACATGATGGGCGACAAGGCCTCCGCCAAAGACACGATGCGGAAGGCCGGCGTGCCGGTCGTTCCCGGAAGCGACGGGGTCATCGACGACCCGAAGACGGCGAAGGAAGCCGCGGAAACTGTCGGCTACCCGGTCATTATAAAGGCGACCGCTGGCGGCGGTGGAAAAGGGATGCGGCTCGCGTGGAACGCGGAAGAATTTGAGAGGCAATTCCAGATGGCCCGCACGGAAGCGGAGGCGGCGTTTGGCAATGGCGGGGTCTACATTGAAAAGTATGTTGAGCAGCCGCGCCATGTGGAGTTCCAGGTGCTCGGCGACCAGTACGGCGAGGTGATCCACCTAGGCGAGCGCGAGTGTTCGATCCAGCGAAGACACCAGAAGCTCATCGAGGAATCCCCGTCCCCTGTCGTGGATCCGGAACTCAGGGAAAAGATGGGCGCCGCCGCCGTCAAGGGCGCAAAGAGCGTCAAGTACGAAGGCGCGGGCACGATAGAATTCCTGGTCGACAAGTATAAGAATTTCTATTTCATGGAAATGAATACAAGAATCCAGGTCGAGCATCCTGTGACCGAACAGGTGACCGGGTTCGATCTCGTCAAAGAGCAGATATTTGTGGCTTCCGGATCGAAGGTCAGCAAGAAGAAATTGAAACAGACCGGCCACGCGATCGAATGCCGCATAAACGCCGAGGATCCTTTCAAGGATTTTCGGCCCAATCCTGGAATAATCACCGGTTTTCATGTCCCCGGCGGATTCGGAGTCAGGACGGATTCACATGTTTATGTCGGTTATAAAGTTCCGCCTTATTACGATTCGCTTCTCGCGAAGCTGATCGCCTTCGCGCCGACCAGGGAAGAGGCGATAGACAAGATGTACAGGGCGCTGGATGAGTTTGTTGTGGAAGGGATCGCTACCACGATTCCATTCCATAAGAAGGTCATGAAGGATGAACGGTTCAGGAAAGGCGAGTTCGATACGCATTTTCTCGATTCGTTCAATTTCGCGGACTGACGTTAAGAACTCTAATTCCGGGAATCGAGACTCCGGATAAATTCAGATCTCCTGGCGGCGTTGGGATAGATTGTCCCTCGCCTTGCGGGAGTATGGATTTCTTCGGAACGTGGGATCCCGCCTTTAGGATTTTATTTCTGATTCGAGTTTCAAATTGTCGAAGGAGAAAACATGGAATTTCCCAAAGACCTTAAGTACACCAAAGATCACGAGTGGATCCGCGTCGCGGGAGACACCGGCGTTGTCGGAATTACCGAGTATGCGCAAGGCGAGCTGGGCGACGTGGTGTTTGTTGAACTTCCGGCGGTAGGGGCGAAGCTCCAGCAAGGAAAACAGTTCGGAACGAGCGAAGCGGTGAAAACCGTCTCCGACCTTTTTGCTCCCGTCAGCGGAGAGGTGGTCGAAGTGAACGAGGCGCTTAAAGACTCGCCAGAAGTCGTAAACAAAGATCCGTATGCCGGAGGCTGGATGGTGAAGGTGAAGATTTCAAACGCCACCGAGTTGGATGGCCTCCTGGATTCCGCGAAGTACCAGGAGATGATAGGAAAATAGTACGTAGCAGGAAGCGGAAAGCAATTAAAGGGCGGCTGGAAGCGGACTATCATACTCCGCATTCACCGCACACAGGCCTCTGCATACTGCTTACTTAATAAAACGGAGAATTAAGAAGTGGCTTATTACCCGAATACCGACGATGACCGGCGCGACATGCTGGCAGCTGTCGGAGTCACTGATTTCGAAGAGCTCATAAAGGATATTCCGCGGGAGATCAGGTTGAAAGGCGATCTGAATATTCCACCCGCCATGAGTGAATATGAGGTGACAAAGCACGTCTCGGCGTTAGCCGGCAAGAACGTGAACACACAGGATGCGGTCTCGTTCCTCGGGGCCGGAGCGTACGACCATTTCATCCCGTCCGCGATAGGCGCCATGCTTGGCAGATCGGAATTCTACACGGCCTATACTCCGTACCAGGCTGAAGTAAGTCAGGGGACGCTTCAATCCATCTACGAATATCAAACCATGATATGCCGGTTGACAGGCATGGATGTCTCGAACGCGTCGCTTTACGATGCGGGCAGCGGTCTTGCGGAGGCTGCTCTGATGGCGGTGTCGCATACCGGGCGAAAGAAGATAATTGCCGCGCATCCGATCCATCCGTTTTACTTGCGGGTCGTGAAGACTTACGTGCACGGTCAGGGATTTGAGATCGTCGAGATACCCGCACGGGAAGGCGTCGCAGACCTTGATACCGCAAAGAAAGCTGTCGACGAAAACACTGCGGCGCTTCTGGTGCAGCAGCCTTCATTCTTCGGCACGCTCAGCGATGTCTTCGCGCTCGGAGAGATCGCGCACGCGAAGGGAGCTCTCTACGTTGTCGATGCCTCTCCGATTTCGCTCGGCCTTCTTGCGCCTCCCGGGGAATACGGGGCTGACGTCGTTGTCGGCGAGGGACAGGCGCTTGGTATTCCGCAGAGCCTCGGTGGCCCCTTCCTCGGAATCTTTGCCGTCAGGGAGGCGCTGATCCGCCGTCTGCCGGGAAGGCTTGCGGGGGTAACCGTGGATACCGAAGGAAAGAAAGGCTATGTGTTGACGCTGCAAACGCGCGAACAGCAGATCAGGCGTGAGAAGGCAACATCGAATATCTGCACGAACGAAGGATTGATGATGCTCGCGTCAACCATCTACATGTCGCTGATGGGCAAGAACGGCATCCGGGAAGTCGCGGAGCAGTCGGGCGCGAAGGCGCATTATCTTGCCGAGCAGGTCGCGAAGGTGCCAGGTTTCGCGGTGAAGTATAAGCAGCCATTCTTCAACGAGTTCCTGATCTCGACTCCGGTTCCTGCCGCCGATCTTGTAAAGGCGGGTCTTAAGAAGAAGATTCTCGCGGGCGTCGATGTCGAAACGTTGTATCCTTCGGAAATAGGTCTTCTTGTGGCAGTGACTGAGAAGCGGACTCGCGCCGAACTTGATGAATACGTGGATCTGCTGAAAGCTTTTGCGCGGTGAGAATCGTCCTCTCCTGATACGCCCTGTCGAGATCCGGAGTCTGCGCTTGTGGAATCAAGCAGAATTGGTCAAATTGTTTGTGAACTGGAACGACAGCGATGTGAATGGACTCATCTTTATCCGGCAGGAATTGATCAAGCGTTGAGACTTTCGCGGGACATCTCTGGGTGGCAACTTTCGGAATCGATTTCGGTGATCGGGTGCAGAACTATAGTACAGAGTGGGAGTCATGTTCGTCCGACAACCGCTGAGATGGGTGAATACCATACAACAATTCCAGATCGCACGTCATGCGAATCGGCGCCTCGAATGCCGTGACCCGAGACGTTGTATAACATTTTCAGTTCAGCAGAGACGAATTAGCTGACATCCTTTTCCAGACAATAAGACTGAAAAGTAAATGGATAAGATTCTAATTTTAGATTTTGGTGCTCAATACACTCAGCTTATCGCGCGGAGAGTCCGCGAACTGAATGTGCTGAGCCTTGTGGAAAACTTCGATTTCCCCTACGATAAAATAAAGGAACTTGCGCCTAAGGGCATCATACTGTCGGGCGGTCCATCAAGCGTGTACCAGCCCAACGCCCCCCTTCCCGACAGAAGGATTTTCGATGCGGGAGTCCCCGTCCTCGGGATATGTTACGGCCTGCAGGTTATTGCCAATCAACTCGGCGGTGAAGTCGATCGGTCGGCGCACCAGGAATTCGGTAAGGCGATTCTCATCGTTGACGATTCGAAGGATCTCCTGCGAAATATAGGAGACGTCTCCAAGGTATGGATGAGCCACGCGGATAAAGTCACGAAACTGCCTGCCGGTTTTGTCCCGATCGCCCACACGGATAATTCGCCGGTGGCGGCTTTCAAGTCGGAGCAGAAGAAGATTTTCGGAGTGCAGTTCCACCCAGAGGTGGTCCACACGTCGAAAGGGAAAGAGATACTCGGCAACTTCGTCGTTGGGGTCTGCGGTTGCAAGACCGACTGGGAGCCGGGAAATTTCATAGAAGAGACCACGCGGGAAATAAGATCGAAAGTCGGAACAGGAAAAGTCATTTGCGCGATGAGCGGCGGCGTCGATTCGGCAGTCGCGGCAGTTCTCCTTCAACGGGCGATAGGAAGTCAGCTTCACGCGGTCCACATCGACAACGGACTCATGCGGAAAGACGAAAGCAAAAACGTAGTCGAGTACTTCAGGAAGAATTTCGACATGAACCTTCATCATGTCGACGCGTCGGAGACTTTCCTGAATAAGCTGCGCGGCGTCACCGACCCGGAGAAGAAGCGGAAGATAATCGGCAACACCTTCATCGAGGTATTCGAAAAGGTGGCGCACGAGATAAAAGATGTGGAGTTCCTTGCCCAGGGGACGCTTTATCCTGATGTTATAGAGTCGCAATCCCACAAGGGCCCTTCAGCCAAGATCAAGACGCACCATAACGTCGGCGGGCTTCCCGATGTGATGAAGCTGAAGCTCATCGAGCCGTTCAGGCTCCTGTTCAAGGACGAAGTGAGGCAGGTCGGGCGCGCGCTCGGGATTTCGTCGGACATAATCGACCGCCACCCGTTTCCAGGTCCGGGGCTGGCCGTCAGGATACTCAGCGACATAACTTCCGAAAAACTGGAGATCCTGCGACAGGCGGACGATATCTTCATCGACGAGATCAGGAAGCATGGAATTTACACCGACATCTGGCAGGCGTTCGCGGTACTCCTGCCTGTGCAATCAGTGGGCGTCATGGGCGACGAACGAACGTACGAGTACACGATCGCGCTGCGTGCCGTCACCAGCGAAGATGGAATGACTGCCGATTGGGCGTTGATCCCGTACGAGCTCCTTGCCAAGGTGTCAAACAGGATCATTAACGAAGTGCGGGGCGTGAACAGGGTCGTGTACGACATCAGCAGCAAACCTCCGGCGACCATCGAATGGGAGTGAAACTTTCATTTCGAGCCCTTATCTTCACTTGACGAAATTGAATCAAGAGATGGGATTAACAGAACGATCGAGTGAAGCCGTAAAGATAATGATCGACGAGGCGGTTGGCTTCCTCGGCGAAGACAAGCCTCTGCACGCGATTCAGATCCTGAGGAGGATCATCGCAAGGGACCCTGATTATACCGATGCCTACCTCAAGCTTGCCGAGATTTATCTCGGGCTCCACAATTATGATGCTGCGGAGAATCTTCTACAAGACGCGCTCGAGCGGATGCCCGATGATTACAGGCTGGCATACGCGCTCGGGAGCTTCTATTTTAATGTGGGTGAAATGGAGCGCGCGTTTCCTCTTCTAAGGAAGCTGACATCCTGGCGCAATCCGAGCGTTCACCTCGCGCTTGCAACGATCTTTCTCGAAAGCGACAATTACGATGAGGCTCTGTCGGAAGTGCGGCTCGTTCTGAAATCGGACGCGAAGTACCCCGACGCGAATGGGCTTCTCGGCAGGGTATATCTCAAGCGTAAAGATTTTCCCAATTCCATAAAATACCTGAAGCGCGAGCTCGGCATAAACGAGTCATCCGTGGAATTCAGGCTCGATCTCGCGACTGCGTACTACATGCTCGGTGACCTCCGTGAGGCGCTCGAAGAATTCACGCTTCTTATCGACACGGATCCAGATTTTTATCCCGGCTGGTTCATGTGCGGGAAGATACTTCTGGAGCTTGGCAGGACCGGCGAATCGGAATTTTATCTTACCCGGGCGCTCAGCATCAACCCGAGAAGCGCGGAGGTGCTCCAGGCCCTTGCGAACCTTTACAGCGCAATCGGGGAAGACGAAAAAGCTCGCACGATCTTCGACGAACTCGCGGAAGCTAATGCCATCGTGGAAGACGATTCCGAAACGCTTGAACGAATTTCCAAAATAAACAGGAAGCGGAAAAGACACTGACGATGAAGCTTATCGCCGCTTTTCTGGTCATCCTCGTAGCCTCTACTGCGTTCTCCCAGGTGGTTTTCAATCAAACGGACGAGACCAACTACAACCTCGGACTTCAGAGTTTCAGACAGGGGGACTACTCTACTGCTCTTCAATATTTCCGCGAAGTGATGGACGATTCCCTCAACCAGAGGTCGGCGGAATCGTTCTATTACGGCGCTCGCTCGCTGTTTAACCTGAGAAAGTACCAGGAATCCGCTGCCGTTATCGACACCTTCCTTGTTAAATTCCCGGGGGATCAGCACAGGTATGATATGATTTACATACTTGGCGCTAACTACTACGAGCTCAGCAATTATCTGCAGGCTGCCGACGAGTTCGTAACTGCGATAGACTCATCCGTCAATGGCGTGATCAGGGATCAGGCAGTGGCCAGTTTGCATACCCTCGTCGCTCATAACCTCAGCTTCAGCGATATAGAGAATCTTTATGCGACCTGCCACAGCAGGCTGTCCGCGGTCACCATCGCTGTCGGGTTCGCGCGCCGGGCTTACTTCTCGGATAAGCTCGGGAAAGCCGAGGCTATCTTGAAAAATTTCTCGCAGTCGTATCCACAGCAGGGAGTCGGCAGCGGCGAGGTAAACAGGTGGCTTCAAAGAATCTCGGGAGACAGCTTGCTCAACCTGTCACCTATCAAGATTGGCGCGCTTCTTCCGCTCGAGTATGGAAGCGGTGTGGGAGACAGATTGCTTCTGGGTATTCAGCTCGCGCTTGACAATTATAACGCGCACGCCACTACCAAAGTCGGCCTCGTGCTCAAGAACTACTCGGGCGTGATGCCGAACCTGTTTTCAGACATGCTTTCCCTCGGTGCGGACCACAGCGTCAAGGCAGTGATCGGACCCGTATACAGCAACGAAGTATCAGCCGTGGCCAAACTTGCCGACCAGAACAGTCTTCCGCTGATTTCTCCGACGGCGACCGATGTCGGGCTGACAAAAGGTAATCCGTACGTATTCCAAGCAAATCCGAATTTCAAGACGAGGGCCTATGCCATGGCAGATTACGCCGTGAACGTCCTTCACGAGAAGCGAATCGCGGTTCTCTCGCCGTCCGGATCCTACGGCAGGATAATTTCCCAGTACTTCGTGCAGCGACTGGACTCTCTTGGTACGCCGCCAGTTGCGGTCGCGTATTTTGAGAGCGGCGAGACCGACCTCTCGCAGCCGATAGACCAGATAAAGTCAGCCGCCGCGCTTCTCGGCGAGCCTTATGTCGATGTTGGAACGCTTACGCCGCAGCAACAACAACGAATTCGGCCTTATATCCCGCCCGCGTACACGGACTCGCTCGGTAATTCGTATACGAAGATGGACGCTTACGATCTCTTCGGGAACAACCCGGTCCGCGTCGCTGACTCGCTTGGGATACCGATAGATACTTTGACTTCGCTTGGAGAGTTCGACGCTCTTCGATCGCTCGACGCGATATTCATACCGTTGACTTCTTCGAGCGACATCGGAATCGTCGGGGCGCAGCTCGCGTACTACAACGTGAAGACGCAGATACTCGGAACTGACGACTGGTACGACTTGAACCAGCTTTCCACGAACGATCTTTACGTAGATGGTGTAATTTTTTGCAGCGACACGTACTTTCAAACCAATTCCCAGCCTTTCGTCGCCGCGACCGACTCGCTTTCGCAAATATCCGACGCCGAGTTCGACAGGGTAGTCTCATACGGCTACGATATTGCCAACGATCTCCTAACTCAGATAAGCGCCGGCGTCACCACAAGGTCAGGGATCGAGTCTGGGCTGAAGTCGCAGACTTACACGGGCCTTCACTCCATGATTTCTTTCGGAGACAACAATTCAAATAGATACTTGCACATTCTTCAATTCAAGAATGGAAACATAGTCGATCTCGGCGAATTAAACACAAATTAGAAGCGGACATTAAGCTGCTTCAAAAACTGGACTTATAACAAATGCAGGGGGCTGCTATGTATGAGGGTTCCAGAGAAGACGAAACCGTGACGGTGCGGGAAAGCACCGGCACGCGTACTCTGCGTGAATGGCCTGACAGTGAAAAACCCAGGGAGAAGCTCCTTTCTCAGGGAGCCACGAAGCTTTCAGACGTTGAGCTGTTGGCGATTCTATTGCGAACGGGGACCAGGACTAAATCGATGTCGCGGACCGCGGTGGATGTCGCGCGGGAATTGATGATGGCATTCGACAATTCAATGGCCCTGCTTTCCATGAGGGACGCACTGGAACTTTCGGGAGTCGCGGGAATTGGAACCGTGAAGGGAATCACTTTAGCCGCCGCGTTCGAGATCGGAAGGCGCCTTCAGAATGTTTCAACGGGGACCACGCCGCTCCTGAACAATCCCGAAGCAGTATACAAATTCATCATGCGTGACTTCGCAGGTGAGAGAAGGGAAGTGTTCAAGGTGATCGCCCTCAGCACATCAGGCAGGGTGAAGCGTGTAAAGACGATGACGGAAGGTACGTTGAGCGCCAGCCTTGTCGATGCCCGGGCCGTTTTCAAGTTTGCCATACTCGAAGACGCGGCCAGCATAATCGTCGTTCACAACCACCCGAGCGGGAAGCTCGATCCGAGCAAGGAAGACATCCAGATAACCAAAGACCTCGTCTATTCGGGCGAGTTCCTGGACATTCCGGTGCACGACCACATCATCGTCGGCCCGACGGGCTATCTCAGCATGAAGAACGCCGGCCACATTTGAAGATCCGGACTCATGCCAAGTCTATCGGTCGACTTACGAGTTGCACCGGTCACACTGCCACACCAAACCATAGGTCGACTGTCTGGTTCCTGAATGTCAGCCCGGCGTTGTTGAATGAATCGAGGAGATCGATGTTATACCTGAGCTCGGCCAGTAGATCCACCGGCAGGATCGTCGATGTCTCTATGCCGATTCCGGTACTCCATCCCAGCATCGTCTTCCTGAACTGGCTGTAGATAGAAACTCCCGTGGGTTGAATCTGAGAGCCGCTGTAACCCACCAGGAAATCGACCCTTGGTCCCCCAAAAACGTAAGGGGTGACGGAGCCCTGTAGCAGGGAAAATTTCGCCATTACAGGTATGGAGATGTAATCGAGGTGGCCAATTGTGGAAGCGAAGCCGGTAACGGAGGAATTCTCATCGACGGTGTATTCGATTTTTGATCCACCCCTGCCGTACTCGACCTGTGTGACTATCGAAAGCAATGGAAGGGCGGGCCATTCCGCAAAGGCGGCGACATCGAAACCTTGTTCCGCCGAGGTGCTGCTGCTTGTCCAGCAGCCCGTCGATGCAAATGGATGCGCCATTATCTGCGAAGTGGATGTGAAGGCGCCTTTGACTCCGAACGAGCTGATAAGTTGAGCCCGGCAGACTATCGGAGCCGATAGGACTGCAAGGATGATGGGAAAGGAAAGCTTCTTCATGGTGATAACCTCCGTATCTCTGATGTTATGGTTCATGCTTCCGGCAGC
>JAJYOS010000181.1 GCA_021796055.1 Bacteroidota bacterium | reverse complement strand
ATTTGGCTTTGGGTGAAGTACCAAGACGGGACTGAGGGTGTTGCCGATTTGTCGGACCTTGTTGGCAAGGGAGTCTTTGCACTCTGGAATGATTATGAAGAATTTAAGAAAGTTCATATAGGCGAGAGCGGCGAAATTGCCTGGAGCGAGCGGATCGACGTGTGTCCGGACGCAATCTATCTCAAGATTACCGGCAAGAAACCGGAAGACTTGTTTCCGCGCTTAAGAGATTTGACCGTCCAACGTGCCTGAAATCAGCCGCTTCTTTGGCATCGTCATCAGGATGTACTTTGGTGATCATTTGCCGCCACTCTTCCACGCAGAGTAGAGTGAATATAAGGCAGTTGTGGAAATTCAGAGCTTGATAGTTATTGGCGGCTGCTTTCCACCGCGCGTATTGGGACTGGTTGTCGAATGGGCAGCGCTTCATCGTGACGAGCTGCTTGAAGTCTGGGACAGGGCCTTCAAACTGCAGCCCTAACCGAAGATTGCGCCTTTTACGTAGCGACATGTCACTGGCTGATGTCAAGATGCGGTACAGGGACTATTTGATAACGATGAAGGTGCACCCTCGCATATTTAACCTTGAAAAATTTGCTGTGAGCTATCAACTAATTCGATCATGAACTACGAACCAATGAATATCGGAGATAAGATTTGCGTCGCCGGGCACCGCGGCCTCGTCGGCTCCGCCCTTATGCGGCCACTTGTTCATTGGTCCCCTCCTTATTTAAGGAGGGGTTAGGGGTGGTTGCCTTATTGAAGATGACCGCCAGTCCGCGAATTTGCGAACCAAATTCTATTAGACGCCATTGAACCTCGATTCCAAGATATACATCATCAGTTATTTGCAATTGACTGGGTGCTTGGCGCCATCATCTATAAGCAAGCTAACTACTTACATTTTTCGTCTGGCTTCTGATTTCTTAAACGTTCAACTACGAGCTATCAACTTTTGCCCATCCGCTATAAGACATCTCGCTTATAGCAGGTGTGTTGATTAGAGTGGTTAAGAAATTGCGAGAACATTGGGATTTGTTCGGAGATGACATTGAAGTTTTGATTTTTCCAGGACTTCTTCATTGTTGATGACGGATTGTTCTGCTGCAGAGGGAAACGACAGATACTTATGTAGTTCACATCGTTTGGCTAAAATGAATAAGAAGCTGGAGGGAGGCAGATGAAGAGTGGCATGGCCTGCACATTCGCCTTACTGGCAGCGATCAGCGCTGGATGCAGAGTCGGCGGTTCTTTTCACACAATTCTTCAGACTCCACGTTTTGTACCCCAATCTGTTCCGGACACGACGGTGGATCAGGGGATCGGGATGGACCCCGCCACAGGAGGTATTTCTCTAGAGTGGTATAGCGTCCCGGGCGCTGCTGGCTACAAGTTATTTAGAAGCGATTCGTCTGTGAACCGCACGCCCGGAGATTTCACCTTGTTAGCGAATGTCGGATCGTTATCTTCGTTTAACGATACTGCTTATGTTGACAATGCGGGGCTTCACAATAATCAACGTTACTTTTACTATTTGCTCGCCTACTCTGCCGATGGCGTTGAAAGCGGAAGTTCAGACACTGCTAATTATGTAATATTGCAGAGGCCTGTGATCTCTTTCCCAGGCCAGAACGACAGTGTTCATGCTTCGCATGCTCAGTTCTATTGGTTTGATCCCACAGCAGGTGGATATACCGTAATAAAGGTCAAAGATGTTACGCAATTGCCTGAAGAATACACCTGGGTGAGTCACTTATTCTCATCATTTAGCCCTGATGGCAATGTCCAATACGATTTTGATGGCACCGCGACTGCGTCCCTTCAACCAGGTCACAGATACATGGTAAGAGTAGACCGGGTCAATGTCGGCGCGAACGAGGGCGCGCGGTCTGCCTGGCGGGGATTTTACGTCGAGCAGTAGCAGTTCTCACAAATCAAATATGAAAGAGCGTCAAATGAGAGAATGGTCCACATTTCCCGGATCGAAATCGCGTGGTGAGAATTGACTGCCTTATTGGATTGTGCGGGAATTGAGCTTGGGTTAACGAATCCAAACCGTGCCGGTGTTGCTACCCGAGTACGAGGGAAATCAGTCCGAGTCAAGAATTGTGTGGTGTAAATTGCGATCTAAAATTGCCGTCGAAATTCGGTCCGGTCGAAAGATGTGGGCGAATATTGGCAGATTGTGGGCCACTAGGAGCAAATTACACTCTAGTGATTTTTTGAAGAGCATACTTGGTAGCGTGCTGGCGAGGAGCGTAGGTGCGCTAATCCCGATATTCGTTGGATGGTGGTTTGGATTGAATGGCGACACAGATCTTTTCTTCATGGCTTTCAGTATAATAATGTTCGTGACCGTCATTTTTTCGTCGACGATGGAAACTGTGTCTGTTCCCTTTTTTGCTGATTTCAGATACAGGAAGGAAGACATAGGTGCTTTCGTCGGCAGCGTCTTATTGCTGACGGTCGCTGCGACAATTGCTATTGTCGTGATAGTACTCTTCACGTTGCGTCCTATACTATCTGCCATCACCAGTTTAGGCCCTGAGCGAGTAAAAGAATTGGTCAACATTTCGCTGCTGCTTGTCCCAGTATTTGGTTTCGTGATAATGTCCTCGTTGCTAGTCGGAGCTCAGAACGCTTCAGAATCTTACCTTGAACCTTCGTTCGCAGCCGCCTTGCGATCTGTAATTGTTGTAATCGTGATGTTTGCGACCAGATCGCACTTTGGGATTTACTCGATCCCGTTCGGGTACCTGATTGGCGAAGGTGCGAAAGTGGGATTTCTTCTGCGCTCTTGTGAAAGAAGGAGTCTGTTTCGCATAAAGTTTTTGGCATGGCCTTCGCATCTCCTCAGTGAGTTTTTCTCTAAGGGTTCTTTCCACATGATTTCCGCATTGTTAGGGGGATTGAACCCAATTGTTGACCGTTACATGGCATTATGGCTGGGCGTCGGTAGCATTTCTGTCATCGAATATGCCGATCGCTTGAATAGTTTGCCGGTCACAATTTATGGAAGTGTCTTGCTCGTGTATTTTTCTCGCTGGACCAACCAATACTATGGGGGATCAGTCCAAAGGATACATCCTGGCAAGCTCGTAAAGCGCGTAATTCTTCTGACGCTCACTCTAACAATAGTGGGTCTATTTTTTTCCCGGCAGATAGTGACCTTTACTTTTTTCCATGGGAAATTTCCGGAGGAAATGTTGGGGATCGTCGGCAATGTTTTCTCAATTTATTTAGCAGGATTCATGCCGTATGCGATCATCCAAATTTATGTGAGGATATTTCTGGTAGGCAAAGAGACGCGTGCATTAATGGTTTTCTCAAGCGTGCGTCTGATTTTTAACGTCGTAACAGACTACGTCTTCATGCAAATCTGGGGGGTTGCTGGGATAGCTCTATCAACAACGGTGTGTAGTGTCATAATTGCTGGTATAATGGCTCTCTACCACTCCAGGGGAGCGCTAGAAAAAACGGTTGTGCAGCCGGTTTCAGCGAAATGATAGGACCTGCATCCGAAGGGGAACGATTGTCCCTTGCAATAGGAAGCCTCACTGAAGGGGGCGGGCTCAAGTGTCAATTTGATGATTGAGAAATAAGCATCAGAAAGAGAATCTATGCTTAAGGCCGTGAGAGGTAAATTAAGGTACGATTGGAGGAAGGGGAGCTCAGTATTGTTGGGCAACTATATACTGTATTTCCTTCTGGCAAACAGAAATCTCTTTAAAGGAATACTCCTGGACCTAGGCTGCGGGTCCAGGCCATATGGAATACTGTACGACCGAGAGGTAGATCTTTGGGTCGCTTCAGACTTACCCAAAACAAAACAAGGCTTCAACGGAAACGTCATTTCGATCGGAGAGTCCTTGCCATTCAAGAGCAATTCGTTCGACGTGGTTTTATGCACCGAGGTGATTATGCACGTAGACAACCCGTTTGCGGCTCTCGATGAGATATCGCGGGTGGTAAAAGAAGATGGAGATTTGATTCTGACTGGTACATTTCTTTATCCGGTGAATGAGATTCCCAGAGACAATTGGAGATTTAGTTTTTTTGGGTTAGAGAAGGCGCTAAGGAAGTCCGGATTGAAGCCGAAGTTGGTGTTAGCCAAGGGCGGATTGATGACAATGATGGCGGTTTTCACGCTCGTCTCATTTGTTTCCCTCGCAAGCCTGGTTGGGAAACGGATCGGGATCGACCCTTTGAAATGCAAGGTTTTGAGACTGATGGTCGCACTTCCGCAGGTTGTGATATGGGCAATAATCAAGCCACTGGTCATATCAAAGTTGCGGCGCCTGTCAAGAGCGCCCTCGCACTATGAGAGTATTTTCTCCATGGGCTACTGTATCGTAGCTGGGAAAGTGCAAGGAAATAAAGACTAAAGATAAACTTCAGTGATTTCGATTGGAGAATGGCAAGATCTTGAGCGATATATTTCAAGAGATACTGATTGCGCCGCGATTTGGTTAATAACACTGGCAGAGTACATAAATTGGATTACCCATGCTAAAATGTGTTGGTATCGGGTTACCCTGCACGCTTTAATAATTTCGAGTCAAAGAGGCGGATGTCTTAATTGACTAGCAGCGAAGCATAAAGAGGTTTAGATGAAGGTGGCTCATGTTACATGGCATGGAGGATTGGGGGGCGCCTCAAAGCTTGTGTTCGACTTATCGCTTGGCATGAAAGATAAGTTGGGCTATGAACTTACTGTGGTATATGCCACCCAAGGGAAGGAGCTTGGGGGAAGGCTTGCTGATAATGGCATTCGAGTCTATCAAGGCGGGATGAGGAGCGGATTAGACCCGATAGGAGCTTATCGGGTCTTCAAATTTCTTAGGCATAATAAATTCGATATTGTTCATTTGCACTATTTCACTCCCCTTCTCCGGATGGCAGTGATCTTGGGGGCCAGGCATAGGACGTTAATAACAACACGGCATGTTTATATCGATTATGAGGGGCCATTCTGGTACTATCGTCTCTTCAACAATTTACTGTCAAAACCGAAAGATGTATTAGTGGGGGTTTCATCGTCAGTATTTAAGGAGATTCTTGGGTACAGGCGCATTGACCGTGGCCGTGCGATGGTGATTAGCAACGGTGTCGATACAACGCTGTTTCGAAAAGACAATAGCCTCAGGATGTCGGGTCGGAAAGGCATGGCAATTTCCGAAGATGAAATAGTGATTGGCACAGTTAGGGGATTGGATAGTAATCATGGTGTCGATCATCTTATAAAGGCAATTCCTTTCGTGAAGCAGTCTACAAAGCGTTTCCGTGTGTGTATTGTGGGTGACGGAGTTCTAAGGTCTGAGTATGAGCAATTGGCATGCGATTTACATGTGGCTGATCAAGTAGCTTTTTTGGGGTCAAGGACTGACATACCGGAAATCCTGAATTGCTTTGACATCTTTGTGATGCCATCCAAGAATGAGAGTTTCGGAATTGCGGCAATCGAGGCAATGTCTACAGCGCTACCAGTGGTCGCTTACGCGGTTGGTGGATTAGTTGACGTTATTGAAGATGGAATAACCGGGGTACTAATACCGTTCAGGGATCCAAAGGCTCTTGCGCAAGCACTGATTCAGCTCTGCAATAGCCGGGAGCTGAGGGAGGCGATGGGCGAGGCAGGCAGAAAGAGAGTCAAGGAGCATTTCTCTTTAGACCTAACCCTGAGAAGGTATTCGGACATATACGAATTAGCACTTAAGTCGGCAAAAAGTCGAGGAGCCTCAGGTGAGTTCTAGACTATGGGGCGGTAGGATAAACGCGGGCGCACCTATTATGTTTTTCGTTTTCATGGCTATTTTGGCCCTCCTTATCTTCTTCCCGGGGATTTACACTACAGCACTTTGTTTCCTTTTCATGGGCGCCATTCTCTACCAATTTAGTCACGAACTTTTTCTCACGATAGCTATTGCAATTTTGGTTTATATACCTCCAGAGGCGCAAATTCTTCTAACGGGAGTTGCTTATACGGCTCCTACCGGGGGTCTTAATCTGCATATTTTAACCTATTACGTTGTCGGTGGATTCGTGTCTTTAATACTGGCAAACGGCAGTTTTTTCTTCCGCTCAGTTCGAACGACACATGTGGTGAAACGGCAATTCCAAATATTTTTCTTCCTATTTGCTTATGAGTTTCTTATTGATGCATTCCAATTACGAGGGGCGGTGCCGACTAACCAATTCCCGGACGTTTATGTGGGGCCGGTACTTTTCTATGCTATGATAATTTTCCAGACAATGACAGGGAATTCAAGCGGAGAGACGATGCTGAATCGATTAGTCTTCTTGTCGACACCACTTATCCCAATTGCTTTTATTGAATACTTTTTGAAGAAGAATCTTTTCATCCATTCTATCTTGATGAATGAAGCAAAGTGGTATGCGGAGTTTCAGTATGATTATTTGCATGGTTGGCCATATAGAATCACAACGACCCTTGGTCATCCTCTTACCAATGGCATGTACTTTTTGGTCTTATCTTTATGGTCTTTCTGGAAGAGCAATTTGTTTCAACGGGCAGGAAGGATCATGAGGTTTAGGTACTTGATGCTGGGTTTTCTATTTGTCGGCCCTTTGCTGTTGACATTTTCTAGAGTAGGGATTGTTTTGTTTGCAGCGGGACTTATTTTCCTGTGGTACTATTCGGGCACGGGAGGAAAGAGGTTTATTAACTTTGCGTTATTGCTTATTGTCGTTGCGGGCTTCTGGCAATTCTACGGTACCTTTTTTGGTGATTTGGCCGAAAGAGGCTTGACTTTCAGCGACCCATCTTCACAACTCAGGATTGAGAGTGCCGTTGCAGCGATCTCCAATATTTCAAAGTTTTCGCTTATAGGACAGGGAGTAAGAAGTGTGGGCGAGATGAAACTAGAGTTATTAGGTGCTGCCACTAGGAGCAATTTTGAGGTGGGCTGGCTATTAGTAATAATCCAGTATGGAATTATCTTTTTGGTGATATATCTTACCGCGATCTTGCTTCCTATCAAGGAGGTTTTCTCAAAGAGAAACAGACCATACCTTCGTCAGTTATTCCCATCTGCATTGATTGTTGTTTTGCTGATCATCAATTTTGCAGGTTCTAACTCAATTGGAGAAAGAACCACAATTAACTATCTCTTCTTTCTCGTCCTTGGTACAACGACATCAAGCTTGGTAAGATTGGAGTTAAGTGCCGCGCAGGAGACACAACTGTTGAATCAATCAGCCAGCGCAGAACCGGCATGAACATACGTACATGGTTTAAGCGATCTGCTCAGTCCTTCCTTTTATACTGTGGCTACCGGCAGATACGTGATTTAATCCTTGGATTGACAGGCAATGCGCACGTCATGGTTCTATGTTATCATGTCGTAACCGAAAAGTTCCATCCAAATGGGATTCAGCCGGCAACGTTCCGCAAGCATATCCAATGGCTGAATAAGAAATTCCGGGTTGTCTCAATAGAAGAGAGCACCGATATCCTTATTAAAAAGAAGAAGACTAAAAAACCAATCTGTGCAGTGACTTTCGATGATGGCTATGCGGAAAATTATCTGCATGCTCTGCCGATACTTCGGGAGTTCTCCATTCCTGCGACATTCTTCGTCGCAAGCGGTTTTGTCGACAAAGCCATCACGTTCCCTGACGATCAAAAAAGAGGGCTCATAGATTTTTTGCCCTTCTCTTCCCACCAGCTTAAATCATTAAGCGAAGCAGGGATGTCCATAGGAAGCCACACGTCATCACATGTGGATTGCGGTGTCGAAGAGAATCTCCATGAAATTGGCAGTTCGAAAAGGGAGCTTGAGGAAATCCTGGGTTTACAGGTGACTACTTTTGCCTTTCCATATGGGAAGTCGGAGAATATCCATCCTTACTCGCCGAAGGTGTTGAAAACGGCGGGGTATACGTGCGGATTTAGCTGCTATGGTGGCTACAACTATCCTCGAACGGATGGCTCCGGCACATATCCTGATCAAGCTCCTGTATTTAAAAGGATTCATGCCCCGTCTTCAGACTCTGGGGTTGAATTGTTGTTTCAATTAACAATGCAAGATCTTATCGTGTTGCGAAAAAGGGTCCGTACCAGTTTATCGAAGGTTGGAAAAACAGCGGAAATGAAAATCGGTCAAGGGAAACAGTATTTTGTTGTGGGAGTTTTGTTGCAAATGCTTGCCACGATTTGTCTCGAGAGTTTACGGGCGATCTGCCGTTCTTGTTCGAAACGCCGGATAATTCTCGGAAAACCTGACGTGTGAGAATCAATTATGAAACAGAATCATTTACATTCAGATCCACTCAATGAGTTTCTCAATGGAGAGAAACTTTACGGGAACGACTTTTCTTTAAGTGAAATCCGTAGTTGGTATGAAGATGAGAAGGAGGGTTACGCGGAACTTGGGGCCAAAGAATTTGACAAATACAGATATAGCTATCACAAGTTGAACGAGGTTCTTGGATATCGATATTTGCTTCAGCGAAAGATTAAGTTTGAAAAAGTTCTTTCGATTGGTGGAGGATATGGAGATGAGCTACTGCCGGTTCTCGATCAGATTGGGGATGTATTCATACTTGAACCATCTTCGCAACTTAGACGAGAAGAATTGGGAGGTAAACCGTTAAAGTATATTTCTCCATCCGTCACGGGAGAAATCCCTTTTCCAACCGACTACTTCAGTCTCGTGACTTGTTTTGGAGTTTTGCACCACATCCCGAATGTTGAGACAGTGATCAAAGAGATTCATAGAGTATCCCAAAAGGGGGGGTATGTCCTGATACGCGAGCCTGTAGTCAGCAAGGGCGATTGGAGGAATAAGAGAGTTGGGCTAACGAAAAGGGAGAGAGGAATCCCACCTAGGATCATGCGAGAATTTGTTTGCCGAACTGGGTTCAAGGTACTGAAAGTTTCACCATGCATGTTTCCACTTACTTTCAAGCTATCTACCTATTTGGAGCGTCCCTTTAACAATCTTATTGCCGTACACATTGATAAGGTGTTAAGCCGGATTTTTCAGTTCAACTATCATTATCACTCACAGTCGATCTGGGGTAAGCTTGAGCCAAAATCGTATTTCTGGGTATTATATAAATCGGAATAATAAAAAATGTTCCCCCTACTAGTTGGTGGAACTGTTCTATTTATTTTGGCGTTGTTGCTACAAACGTGGGAGAGTTCTGAAGTTTAACAGAGGAATATTGAAATGAACATGGACTGCACCTGGGGCTATGAAAGATACTAACAATCAGAAGGATGCTCACACGAGTTATGTTGGAATGCCTTGGTTTGGCATTAATTGGGGAGTCGATACTCGAATCCATGCTTATGATAAAATATTTGATAGTGGCGAGATCCAAAAAACATTTGAACAGTATATGACTCGAACATTCAGCCCAGGGTTTCACATTAGATACCCGGGTGGAGCATTCGTTCAAGAGTTTGACATGGATCCGGCGAATTTTGGTGGCAATGTATCCTGGCCGAGCCCGGAAATATTTTTGAAATTTTGTAGCTCAAGCGGACTGAAGGTTCTACAACAGCTTCCCACGACTCGTCCGGCAAAAAC
>JAJYOS010000180.1 GCA_021796055.1 Bacteroidota bacterium | reverse complement strand
GTCCGGCCGGGAACATTGTAAACGACGATCGGGATGTCGACTGCCTCCGCGATTGCGGCGTAATGCCGGTAGAAACCTTCCTGCGTCGGCTTGTTGTAGTACGGCCCGACAGAAAGAACGCCGTCGGCGCCGATCGACTTTGCGTGGATTGTTAAAGAGATGGCTTCTCTCGTCGAGTTGCTTCCCGCTCCAACGATGACCGGCACTCGCCGGTCTGCCTGGTCGAGAACTATTTCCATCACATACTGATGCTCCGGATGGGAGAGCGTCGCACTCTCACCGGTGGTGCCGGCGGGAAGGATCGCTTCGGTGCCGTTGGATATCTGGAAGTCGACAAGCTCTCTCAACTTCTGCTCATCAATCGAGCCGTCTTTCTTGAATGGAGTAATAAGGGCTACGCCGGTTCCACGAAAAAGCATCCGTCTCATTTCTGCCTCGTTATGTCTATTTTCGTTCTCAGAATCATCTTACGATTATGATTGTCGATCTGCGGTCGTGACGGCGAAATTTTCGGCTGTTTTCCGCCAATTCCGATCTTCCCCGCCAGTTCACAATTCAGCATTCAAAGTTCATAATTCTGAAAGGATATCCTTGAAAAGGAAAAATCCTTTCTTGCCTACAGCCCATTCCGCGGCAATGACAGCGCCGAGCGCGAAACCGCGCCTCCCTCTGGAAATATGCGTCAGCTCGATTCGATCATTATCAGAATCGAACAGAACCGTGTGCGTGCCGAATTCGCTTCCGATGCGGATCGAGTTGATCTGGAGTTCATCCTTCGGAATTCGTCCATCGGGGAGTCCCACCAGTTGCCGCGTCTTGCCGGGGAAATTTTCGAGGATCGCATTTCCGATGGCGATTGCAGTGCCGCTCGGTGCGTCCGCCTTCTGATTGTGATGCTGCTCGAGCACGGCGCAGTCGAAGCCGTCGAACTGTCCGAACAGCCTCGCAGCCCTTTCGACCACGGATATGAAAAGATTGACGCCCAGGGAAAAATTGGCGGCGACAACTGAGGTGATGCCCGCCTCGTCCACCGTTCTGCGAACTTCATCCAGGTGGTCCTGCCAGCCCGTTGTTCCTATCACGATCGGTTTCTGTATGTCCGCTGCAAACTTCACATGATCAGGAACTGCCGAAGTCACGGAAAAATCTATGAGCGCGTCGCATTGTTCGAACAGCGGCCTGACATCGGAAAGGTTCGTGTCAATATCCGCCGTGGCTGAGACGATGTGTGAGCGCTGTTTCGCCACGACTTCGATTTCCTTTCCCATCTTCCCGTAACCGAGCAAGCCGATGTTCATTGACAGATTCTCAATTTTGAATTTTGGGCTCTAAATTCTTAATTGTTAATTCGGAAGTCTTGTTGGGGATTTGAACGGGGATGGAAGAATAACCGATCGTAAAATTTGCCTTGACCAGTTTCCCGGGGACTTTCGAGCATACAGGAACGGGTTGAAAGACACTCGGGATGCCGACCGCGCCATTGCATCGCAGGTATCGGCAAAATAGCGCTCCATCCTGATAAAATCGCCTTAGACTTTATCCGGGTGACAGTCTGCAAGTTGTTCACTTCTTCCGTTCGGCTTCGTCGAGTAAGCTCGTTCGAAATCCGCTCCCGAGGTCGTCGCCGCATGAACCCTCGGGCGGGCAGCCCAACCATGAAGCCCGAAGTCGCGTTCACGGTTTCGGCGGTGATTCCTTTGCGCGTGTCTCCCGGGGCTTCGGACCTTTCCTGGATCACTCCAGCGAACACGGTTACTCATAACCACCGCACCTCTATTCAACAACAGTGGAAATTTAGTCTTGTCACAAGTGGAATGCAACTTTTTTCTGCCGCGCTCGTCTGTTAGGTTTATCTGCCGGTGCTGGAACCGCACTCACCCTGTTCTTGTTGGCGATGAAAGTAGATGGATGAATAAAGAGAAAGTTGGCTTGCCGGAATTCCCGTCCTCCCGCGAATACTTCTTGCATGCGCGATGTGTCTGGGGATAATCGTCGGCAGCATCTACGTAATTAAATGGATCATAAAATAAATTCTGTCCGCCTCTTCCATAAACTTCGTTCGTTCGGAAACCTTGTCTGAAATTGGATCTGTTTCAATGATGTCGAACCGATCCTGCCTCACGACGGATCCGCTTCGAAAACTTTTCAAAGCACCAAACCCGGAGGTTCATATGCGTGAATGTGGAAAAACCGCGACATTTCTAGCGGTTCTGCTTTCCTCTATTATCTTTGGCTTCGCCGTGCCGAAACCCGCGGCGGCGAAGGAATCGAAGACGGCTGCGGTCGTCGATACTTCATATCTTAGTACGATGAAATGGCGACTCGTAGGGCCGTTCCGCGGCGGTCGCGCGGTTGCTGTCGCAGGCGATCCCTCCAATCCTCTTGTCTTCTATTTCGGCGCCGTTGACGGTGGAGTCTGGCGGACCACCGACGCAGGTGCGGATTGGAACAACATCTCAGATAAATATTTCAAGAATTCATCCATCGGCGCTATCGCCGTCGCACCGTCCGATCCGAACGTGATTTACGCCGGGACCGGAGAATCAGATCTTCGCGGAGATGTGACCTATGGAGAGGGAATGTACAAATCTGAAGATGCCGGGAAGACATGGAATTTCACCGGGCTTGCCGAGACGCGTCACATCGCCAGGATACAGGTCGATCCGAATAACCCCGACGTCGTTTACGTTGCGGCGTTCGGAAGGGCGTTCGGGCCGAATAAAGAGCGCGGTGTCTACAAATCCGTGGACGGCGGAAAGACATGGAAGAACGTCCTTTTCGTAAACGACAGCACCGGCGCGATAGATCTTGCCATGGATCCGTCCAATCCGAGAATCCTCTACGCGGCTATGTGGCACGCGCAGAGAACGGCCTGGGGATTCAACAGCGGCGGCAAAGGAGACGGGCTTTACAAGAGCACGGACTCGGGCGAGACGTGGAAGAATATCTCGGACAACAAAGGACTTCCTAAAGGTGTCCTGGGTCGGATCGGAATCGCAATATCGCCGGCCAACCCCGACAGGATCTGGGCGAGCATCGAGGCGGAGGATGGAGGCATTTATCGGTCCGACAATGCAGGCGAAACATGGGAGTATATCAACCATGACCGCAATCTCCGCACCAGGCCTTGGTATTTTTCGAGAATAGTTGCCGACCCCAAGAACGAGAACACGGTTTACGATCTGAACGTGGAGTACTTCAAGTCGATCGACGGCGGCGTGAAATTCGAGCGAATGGACGTCCCGCACGGCGATAACCACGACATGTGGATCGACCCCACCAATCCGGACAGGATGATCGCGGCAAACGACGGCGGCGCAACGGTCTCCATGGACGGCGGCAAATCCTGGTCGACGCTGGACAACCAGCCGACAGCGCAGTTCTACCACGTCGTGACCGACAGCCGTTTCCCGTACCGCATACTCGGCGCGCAGCAGGACAACAGCACCGTCTCGATCCTCAGCCGTTCCGACAGGGGAGCCATAACTCAAAACGACTATTACTCGGTCGGCGGCGGCGAGAGCGGATACATTGCGGTGTCACCCGACGATCCTACCACCGTTTACGCCGGCTCCTACGGCGGGCTGATCACACGATTCAACACGGAAAACCATCAAACCCAAACGGTCTCTCCCTGGCCGGATAACCCGCTGGGCAGAGCCGCCAAAGATACGAAGTACAGGTTCCAGTGGACCTTCCCGATCGTGATTCCTCAGAACGAGCCTAACGCGATCTACGCTGCCGCTAACGTTCTCTTCAAATCAACCGACCGCGGTGACAGCTGGAGCATTATAAGTCCTGACCTGACGCGGGCGGATTCGGCGACGATGGTCTCCTCGGGCGGGCCGATCACTAAGGACAACACCAGCGTCGAGTACTACGGGACGATATTCGCATTCGCCGAATCACCCGTGGAAACCGGAGTGCTCTGGGCGGGATCTGACGACGGACTGGTTCATGTTTCGACAGACGGAGGGAAGACGTGGAAGGATGTTACGCCTAAGGAGCTGCCTCAGCAAGCCCTCATCAGCATCATCGAGCCGTCTCATTTCGACGCCGGAACTGCATATCTCGCAGCAACGAGGTACAAATTCGACGACGACCATCCGTACATCTATATGACGACCGACTACGGAAAATCATGGAAGAGAATCACGAACGGGATTCCCGAAAACGATTTCACTCGCGTTGTCCGCGAGGATCCGGCAGACAGAAACATTCTTTATGCGGGCACCGAAACTCACGTGTACGTTTCCTTCAATGAGGGGCAGGATTGGCAGCTGCTCAGCAACGACTTGCCGATCGTTGCGATACACGATCTCGAGGTACACGGCGACGAGCTGATAGCGGCGACTCACGGCAGATCATTCTGGGTTCTCGACGACCTCTCCTACCTGAGACAGCTTGGTGAAGGGCGTTCCTACGAATCGAAGATTTTGTTCGCGACTCAACCCGCGATAAGGTTCGACGGCGGTATGCCGGCGTTCAAAGCGCCCGGCTACGGCGAAAATCCGCCTAACGGCCCTATGATCAATTTCTATTTGAACGACATGCCGGACAGTCTTACTCTCAGTATACTCGATTCCGCGGGATCGCTCGTGAAGTCTTTCAAAGGCGAGACAAAAAAGGCCAAACCTGAAGAAGGCAACGAAGCAATGGGCCCGTTCCGGCGAGGTGAACAGAATTCGGTGAAGGTGGAGAAAGGTGCGAACCGCTTCGTATGGAACATGCGCTATCCCGATCCGCACAAGATAAAGGGCGCGATAGTTTGGGGGAGCACAAGCGGAGCGCTGGCCCCGCCGGGGAAATACTATGCGGAATTGAAGTTCGACGGAAAAACCTATAAGGAGCCGTTTGAAATCGTAAAAGATCCGCGCGTCTCAGCCACACAGGAGAATTTCCAGAAACAGTTCCAGCTATCCAGCCAGATCACCGGCAAGATGTCCGAGATAACCGACGCCGTAAACAAGATACACGAGATCGACGGCCAGCTCGAAGGCCAGATGGGACGCGTGAAGGGGACGAGCTTTGCTGCCTCCGTCGACAGCGCAGCGAAGAAGATCAGCGCGAGGTTGAAGTCCATCGAGGGGCGGCTCTACCAGTACCGTTCTCACGCTCTCGAGGACCCGCTGAACTTCCCGCTTGAGACATATGAAAAACTCGGTTCGCTGCTGGGAGGCGTCGAAAGAGCGGATGCAGCTCCGACCGTACAGGATGGTGAAGTCTACGCCGAACTTGCGTCGAAGGCGGACTCAGAGATCTCGAAATTGAACGGCGTGGTCGAGACCGACGTTGCGAACTTCAACAAGATGATAGAGACTCTGAACGTTCCAGCAGTGATTGTAAAGCCGGAGAAGGAGTGAACGCAGGAGACGCGGAGACAAGGGGATTCTGAGACTGGGATGCTCTGCGACGAGAAGACACGGAACACGGGATAACGGAGGCGCCGAAGATTGTGCGGGTCTGGCTCTCTGTTACTCCGTATTTCCGTGGTTCAGTCGCGCAAGGGAAGGCGTGTTCCCATTGTTAAATGCCGCGCCTGTTGTTAACTTGTTCTAAGTTTTCAGGAGATATTGACAATGAAGCGAATCGGAACTTTCCTCACATTTCTTTTCATGTTTTCAAGCATTGCTCTTGCCCAACTCCCCGGCAAGGAAGACGGCCGTGTGCTTCTGCCGAACGGCTGGTGGCTGTCGCCTGCAGGGACTTCGATCGATCTCGGCGACCTTCCTCTCAACGCCGCCCTTTCGCCCGACCAGAGGTACCTCGCCGTCACGCACGGCGGAATGTCGAAACCGGAACTGATGCTGGTCGACCTGAAGGAACGGAAAGTAGTTCAGCGACTTCGCGTTAAGGACAGCTGGCTCGGGATTGCCTTCCGAGGAAGAAAACTTTTCGTATCCGGCGGAAATCAGAACTGCGTTTACACTTTTAACCTGATCCGCGGCAGGCTCAGGCCTTCACAGACGATCCGTTTTGCGGCGCCCCGAATCGATAGTTACCCGCCGAAAGGGACCTATGCCTGGGCAGCGGGCCTCGACCTCGACCGGAACTACCTCGCAGTCGTTTTCAGAGGCGACAGCACGCTGAGGTATTACAACCTGATGACAAGGAAGATTATTCGCGTAAGACTCGACGGCATGCCGTACAGCTGTAAATATCTCAGCGACGGCACGCTGCTGGTTTCTATGTGGAGTTCGAAGAGAATTGAGGCCTTCAGGGGAAGACGCCGCCTCTACAAAGTCGCCACGGGAGATCATCCAACCGAAATTACAGTACGCGGTCGGTATGCCTTCGTTGCCAATGCCAACGACAACAGCGTCAGCGTAATCGACCTGAGAACGCGAAAGCTCGTTGCGAACGTATCGACGACGATCTATCCGGACTCACCTGAAGGATCGACGACAAATTCCGTTTGTGTTACGAACAATGGCAGGTATGTGCTTGCTGCCAATGCGGATAACAATTCGCTGACTGTAATCGACATTTCAAACATTAAGAGGCCGGCCCCTGTCGGATTCATCCCCGTCGGCTGGTACCCGACGAAGGTGCTCGAGTTGAAGAACGGGACCGTGCTCGTGTTGAACGGAAAGGGAAACCGTTCTTACCCAAATCCGCAGCACCAATACATCGGGACGCTTCTGAAGGGGACTTTGTCGTTTTTCAAGTTTCCCGACGCTAAACAACTTGATGAGTACACCAAGCAAGTTTACATGAACACGCCTTACCGTCCCGACGCCTCAAAGGAGGCGATGTTCGTCCACGATAACCCGATACCGGACAGGGTCGGAGGACGATCTCCGATCAAGTATATCTTCTATTTCATCAAGGAAAACAGGACATACGACCAGGTATTCGGAGACATGAAGGAAGGGAACGGAGATTCGAGTCTGGTGTTGTTCGGCCAGCAGGTAACTCCCAACATCCACAAGCTGGCAGGCAATTTCGTCCTGCTGGATAACCTGTATTGCGACGCGGAAGTAAGTGCAGACGGGCACAACTGGTCGACGGCAGCTTACGCGACCGACTACGTCGAAAAGAGCTGGCCGGTAAATTATGGCGGAAGGGGCGCGCCGTACGAGTTTGAGGGCGGACAACCGGTGGCTTCGCCGGAAGCCGGATATATCTGGAATCTTTGCGAGAAACACGATGTGTCTTTTAAGGACTATGGAGAATTTGTCGAGAGCAACCCGGATACAAACAAGCCTAACACGCCTCGTGAGAAGGCACTGGTCGGACATATCGATCCGATGTACCGCGGCTGGGATCTGGACTATTCCGATCTCTCGCGCTACAAGGCGTGGGACGAAGATTTCACGAAGCTTCTCTCCGAAAACGCTGTCCCGCACTTTAACATAATCAGGCTGCCGAACGATCACACGGCGGGAACAAGAAAAGGATCGCTTACGCCCCAGGCGATGGTAGCTCAGAACGACTACGCTCTTGGATTGTTCGTCGACAGAATATCTCACAGCAAAATCTGGAATCAGTCGGCCATATTCGTCATAGAAGACGACGCACAGGACGGTGCAGACCACGTCGATGCCCACCGTACCGAGGCACTCGTCATCAGTCCGTACTGCAGACGTCATGTCGTCGACAGCACTCTCTATACCACTTCATCTATGCTGAGGACGATGGAGCTTATACTCGGCATGCCTCCGATGAGTCAGTACGATGCGGCAGCCACGCCGATGTTCAGTTCATTCACCATGAACGCAGATACCGCGGCCTATACGGCTGTCCAGCCTTTGATGGATCTGAGCGCCAGGAACAGCGATGGTGCCTACGGCCAGAGCGTGATAGACAAGATGAACCTGAGAATGGCAGACGCGGTGCCCGGAAGACTCTTTAACGAGATCATCTGGAAGTCGATCAAAGGCACCGATATGCCCGCCCCGAGGTATTCGATCCTGTCGGGGAAAATAGGAGATTAGATGAGGCTGCCGCGAAGCCAGCCCTTGGGTTTTGCAAACTGAGTACACAGAAAAAAGAACAGAATCACACGGGCAAATAATTCGTTCCATGAGACCCTTGTTCTATGGTTCTCCTCCCTCAACCGGAGAGGCCGCAGACTCCGTCTGAGTCCGCCGACTCTGTCGAGATCAAGGCGAGGGTGATTTCACCGGTTGGTAATTCAATCAGTAAAAATCTCGTTTTCATCTGTGTCATCAGTGTGCTGCTTTCGAGAAACCGAGTGCTCCAATCCGCCCGCGCCGTTGATTGATTTTGAACGGATATTCTCATAAAATAGTCACATGCTAACTCGATCAGAGCGAAATGCCGACATGAACTCCGCTGAACAAGCGGGGCGGAAAACCGTCGGCATCGGAGTGGCGGTGACTGTGCTGATGTTGTTCGCTTCGCTTTTCCTTCCTAAATGCAAAGCCGTTGCCGCGATGGCAGCGCCCGCACCCGGCGTCATCACGCCCGGTTTCGATTCACATGCCTCTCTTCACATATCAATGCGAGGAACAAAGACTACCGCAACCATCGTGAGGCCGGAAGACTGCGTGTGGGGCGACTCCGGCCGTTACCTGATGGCTATCGAAAATCTCCGCACAGCGGATGCTCGATCCGACATCACCTCCGTGAAAGCTGGTTCAACGATGGTCTCCGATGGCAGCGGTGAAAAAGGAGCCGATAACTACCTCGACAAAACGGGAGCCGGCACTGCTGTGCTGTCCACCGACGCGGGGAAGGCGATGGTCGGCCGGCAAGCCTCTAACGTAGCTACAGACGGATTGGTCCCGGAGAGAGACGGCGGATTCGGAATGACTCTCCATGCGGACGATTTTGTCGCGCACACCAGGGAATACCTTCAAACGAAGAAATAGTCGGCAGAGCTAAAACCCAATCGTAACATCCCGGTCCGGACATGTGTTCAGATCGCGGTCAATTACAGCAGATCACGATTTCACGATCGATAACTTATTCCCAGCGCATTGGGAATGCAGATTGGAGTTTAGATATGAACTGCCGGAACAATTCAAAACGATATAAATGTCTCAACAGGTGCGTTGCGCTCGGGATCTTCCTGCTGACGATGACGCTTTATTCCCTGACTGCACAATCATCCGTCGCTTACTGGGATTGCGCTGAGTATGCCGCCACTTCGCCGACGCTCGAAGTCCCTCATCCGCCTGGCGCGCCACTGTTCGAGATTGTCACCAGAATCGCATCTATGATCCCGGTCGTCAGGGACATTGCCATGCGAATGAACCTGGTTTCAGGGCTGGCGAGTGCTCTTGCAATCATGTTCCTGTACCTCATTGGAGTCAGGGTCATATCAAGGTGGAAAGGGGCGGCGGAAGACTTCGTGACTGCATTGTCTGTGTACGGTGCCTCAGCCATCGGTGCACTCACGCTTGCGGTCAGCGACACTTTCTGGTTCAATGCGGTGGAGTCGGGGCTCTTCGCGATGAGCATTTTCTTCATATCGCTCATTGTCTGGCTCGGCATGGTATGGTTCGACGAATCTGAAAAGAACGGTAATATGAAATACCTGCTCCTCGCCGCATATTTCCTCGGGCTGTCGGGCGGAGTGCATCAACTATGCCTCCTGTCCTATTTCCCGATCGCGGTTA